>NZ_JAUIRR010000003.1:0-300000 GCF_030577135.1 Sulfurimonas sp. hsl 1-7
TTTTCAATGATCTCAAACGTTAATCAGTAGCTTCAACCCGAAGTACTTCTGACCCTCTTTCGATGGCCTCTCATCGTTTGTGGACGGGAATTATAGGAGAATATTCCTTACAGTTTTCTTAAAATATAAAAAACTTTTCTACATTTTTCTTTTTTTGTAAAAAAAGCATTTTTCTACTTCAAAACTACCCTTTTATAGCCCTATGTTACAACAATTATCTATACAGTAATTATCTCTTAACTGTAAAATAAAGGTTGGAAGTTTTTATTGTAGTACTATTTTTATAAACTACAAATCAATTTTTAAACTTACTTATTAATTATTATGTATCTAAAATTCCAAATCACTCTACTTATTTATATAGAAGTAATAAGTTAGTAGAAAAAAGTTACTAGTTAATTGATAGATATAAAATAGGTTATATTGATTTTCTTTGAGAGGATAAAGAAACCTATATATATGTTTAATAATTACATGTGTTATATATAGAGTTATAAGTAATGTATAATTGATTCATACTTATATAGATACATTTACATAATCTGTATTTTCTTATTTACTATAGTAAATGTTGAAAAATTAAAATTATTTTCTAATAATATAGAATATATTGTAAAAGTTAGTTTGTTAATTTTTAAAGATAAGATTTGTTTTGAAGTTTTAAAATAAAATTTGAAGAATTAAATGAAGTGGGGACTTAGAAGAATTATTTTCTTCTAAGCTCTTTAATACGTGCAGCTTTACCAGCTAGGTTACGTAAGTAGAAAAGTTTCGCACGACGAACACGACCGCGACGAATAACTGTGATTTCATTGATTGAATCAGTATAGATTGGGAAAATTCTCTCAATACCTACACCGTTAGCACCAATTTTACGTACAGTTACAGTTTCACCTGTACCTTGACCACGTCTTGCGATACAAACACCCTCGTAATTTTGAACACGAGTTTTGTCTCCCTCTTTAATAGTTACTGCTAGACGAACAGTATCACCAGCACGAAAATCTGGAATATTTTTGTCAGCGATTTGTGCTTTTTCAAAGTTTTCTATGTACTTATTTCTCATAAGATTTCCTTGTTTTATGCTTTAACAGCTGCTCAGGTCTGAAGAACTTGGTCTTTGCTTCAGACAAGGCGAATTTTAGTGAGCGAATTTTACTATGATTTCCCTTTAAGTATTCTGATGGAACACTTATTTGCTCATAAGTCTGTGGTTTTGAGAAGCTTGGAGCTTCCAGTAATTCAGTCTCAAAGCTTTCAACTTCAAGCGATTCACTGTTTCCAAGTACACCTTCAACATTTCTAGCAGTGGCATCACATATTACCATCGAGGCTAGTTCACCTCCTGTTAATATGTAGTCACCTATGCTAAAAACTTCATCAGCATATTTCTCAATTACCCTCTCATCAATCCCTTCATAGCGCCCACTCACAAACGCTACATGTGATTTTTTTGCAAGTCTTTTCGCATCATTCTGCGTAAAAGGTTTTGCAACTGGAGTTAGAAAAACTATATGAACATCTTCATCTTTTTTTTGTAAATCTTCCAAACAGTCATAAAGTGGTTGAGGATTCATTACCATCCCTGCTCCACCGCCGACTGCAGTATCATCTACTTTAAGATGTTTATTTTTTGAGTAATCTCTAGGGTTTAGATACTTAATATCTAAAATCCCTTTTTCGATTGCTCTTTTTAAGATAGAGTCACCGAAATAACCCTCAATCAAATTTGAAAAAAGGGTTACAAAAGTAAAAGTCATTATGACGCTTCTAAGATATCAATCCCACCACTGATAGTGATTGTTTTGCTATCTATATCCACACTCTTTTTAAACGGTTCTATAAAAGGAACCAAAAACCTTTTTGAGAACCCCTCTTTCACCAATGACTCATCAGTGTCAATTACTAAATAGTTTGTAATATTCAGACGTTGTACTTCGTACACTTTACCTAAAAGTTTTCCATCTTCAAAAACTTCACAATCTTCTAAGTCAAACCAAAAGTATTCGCCATCTTCAAGATGACAATTTTTTCTGGTATCTTCATAAGTTGTATAAAGTTTTGCATTTGTAAACTTTTTTGCATCTTCAGGATTGCTAATATTATTAATCTTAACAAGCCCTTTTTCTAAATTTACTTCACTAAGAACAATTTTGTCGTTTTTATTGATAAAAAAACTTGCTCCTGAGATAAACTGCTCCGGAAAGTCACTTTGGATATGTAACTTCATATCACCTTTAATACCAACAGTTTTACCTATGGTAGCGATATGTAATAATTTTTTATTCAATTGGTTCGACATTTATTCTGTAACTCACACCATCTTTAGCTTTACAGCCAGAGATAACAGTTTTAATAGCCCCTATCATCTTCCCGCTTTTACCGATAAGTTTACCGATATCAGCTTGATTTGCATAAAGAACTATCTCTGTTACTTCGTCGCCTTCAATCACTTCAACTCTTACGTCTTCAGGATTTGAAGCTATAAGCTTTGCAAATTGTGCGACAAATTCAGCTATCATGATTATCTACCAGTAATCTTTTTAACGCGATCACTCATTTTAGCACCAACGCTTAACCAGTAATCTAATCTTTCGTTATCAACTACTAGAGTTTTCTCTTCGTTCATTGGATTGTAGTGTCCAATTAACTCGATCCAACCACCATCTCTACGTTTACGGCTGTCAGTTACCGCGATACGGTAAAATGGTCTTTTCTTTCTTCCCATACGAGTAAGTCTAATTACTGTCATTTGTTTTCCTGTGTTTTATTTTTACCTATTACTGGTTAAATCTGTGCAAGTTATAGTTATGAAGTTATTTGGGAAGTTGGCGTATAAGCCGTATTACATTTGTAGTAAGTCTTCCCTCTTAATCATCTCTATAGTTGGATGTACACATTTAACCAGTAAATAGGTTACAAACTTTCTTATCACAGAGGTATTGTTTAAGAAAATTTTTTTGAACTGGAATTATATCTAAATATTTTATAAATAGCAAATTCCATCTGTTATCTATCTTGGGATACCGCCTAATCCACCAGGACCACCCATTTGTCCCATCATAGACTGGAGCTGTTTCATACCGTTTTTACCAGAAAACTTCTTAGCCATTTTCCCGGCATTTTTAAACTGCTTGATCATACGGTTCACTTCAACAACTGTTAAACCACAACCTGTAGCGATTCTTTGTTTTCTTGAGTTGTTAAGAAGATCCGGGTCTTCTCTCTCTTTTAGAGTCATTGAGTTTACCATAGCTCTAATGTTTTTAAGCTCCGATGAGTTATCAAAGTCAAAATCTTTAATAGCTTTACTCATACCGCCCATACCAGGGATCATTCCCATAATAGAGCTCATTGAACCCATCTTCTTCATAGATTCCATCTGCTCAATGAAGTCGTTGAAGTTAAACTTCCCTTTTTGGATCTTTTTCGTTAATTTTTTTGCTTGTTTCTCATCGATAACGTTTGCAGTTTTTTCCGCAAGACCTTCAATATCTCCAAGACCCATTAAACGGTTAACGATACGCTCAGGTAGGAAAACTTCCAAGTCTTCCATCTTCTCACCAAGACCGATAAATCTTAGTGGAACTTCTACTTGAGATGACAGTCCAAGAGCAACACCGCCTTTAGAATCACCGTCATATTTTGAAAGGATGACACCGTCAATACCGATTTTTTCTTTAAATGTAGTTGCAGTTCTTACCGCGTCTTGACCAGTCAGTGAATCTGCTACGTAAAAAATTTCATCAGGGTTTGCTACTTTTTTAACATTTTCAAGCTCTTGCATTAGCTCATCATCAATAGCTAAACGACCTGCCGTATCTATTAAAACAACATCAAAGATTTTAGAGTTTGCATACTCTAACGCTGATTTTACTACTTCAACAGGATTTTTAGTCGCTTCATCTTCATAAAGCTCTACTTCGATCTGTGCAGTAATTTGACGTAACTGTTCAACCGCCGCTAAACGCTGCAGGTCGGCTGCAACGATCAGTACTTTTTTCTTTTTGTTTTTCAGGTAGTTTGCAAGCTTACCCGTAGTTGTTGTTTTACCAGAACCTTGCAGACCTGTCATTAAAATAGTTGTAGGAGGATTCGGTGCAAATACAAATCCTTTATTACCGCCAACTTCAAGTAGATCAGTTAATGTCTCACGAAGTGCCTCAAGGAATTGATCTTTTCCGATCCCCTTCTCTTTTGTACGGTATTCAACTTTAGTGATTAACTCTTTTACAACTTTATGATTAACATCCGCTTTTAATAAACTTTTTTTCAGCTCGTTTAACGCTTTTGATAATGCTTTTTCATCATCATGAAAACGGATCTTTTTTATCGCACTTGTAAAACTATCTGTTAATGTACCAAACATAAACTACCCTCTTCGTCGGATTAATTTTCGCGATTATAGCAAAGGAGTGCTTTTTCTTTGCTTTATTAAAATATTCTCTAAAGTCAGAAAAAAAGAGCCTCTAATTGTTCCAAATATCAATTTTACTGGCTATATCTAGCTGTGTAAGATACAGACGCAGGTCAAATTCCACCTGGTGATACTCGCTAAACATATGTTCACACAGTTTATAAAAAGGCTTATTGTGTTCTTTTTCTTTAAAGTGAGCAAGTTCATGAACAACTATCATCTGTAAAAACTCTTCAGGTGTATTTTTAAACAGAGAGGCAATTCGTATCTCATTTTTTGCTTTGAGTTTTGAGCCCTGTACTCGAGATATAAAATGGTGTGTCCCCAAAGCGTTATGTATGACATTGATTTTCCCGTCATACACTGCCTTAGAGAGCGGCGAAGTTTTCTTCATATACTCATTTTTCATCTCTTGTACATATGAGAACAATGCTTTATCGTTTTTATAGCTATGAGGTGTCGGGTATTTATTCGTTAAGTAGCTCTCAAGCTTGTTTGCATCTATTAGAGCTTGAACTTGTTGTTGTACAGCTTGAGGATAGTGGTTTATATATTTTAATTTTTTCATTTTGTATATTTTGTTAAAAAAGCGTTGATCTGATTTGCGAATAGTTCGGCATCTTTACTAGAAAACGGTTTGGGACCTTTTGTGACCTCTCCACTCTCGCGAATCTTCTCCATCAAGTTTCTCATAGCAAGATACTGTTTAATATTATCGACACTATATAACTCCCCTCTATGATCTATCGCATGGGCATTTTTTGAGATTACACGATCAGCTAACGGAATATCAGCCGTAATCACTAAATCACCCTCTTGTAGTATCTCCACTATTTTATTGTCAGCTTCATCTGCGCCTGCATCTACGATCATATACTCAACCAGGTTTGATTTGCCTATATTTATCTTTTTATTTGAAACCACGATAGTTTCAATTTTTAAACGCTCAACCTGCTTTAAAAGTATAGGCTTAAGCAGATTTGGAAAAGCATCACCGTCTACATATATTTTAAACATTAATCAGCTCCAATTTTTCTTTTCGACTTAACTGCTTGATCACATACTCACGTCTAGTCGCATCTACCCTGTCGTCACAATTCTCATAGTAAACCAACTCAACCGGTCGTCTCACCCTTGTATATTTTGCACCTTTAGGCGAATTGTTGTGCTCATATACCCTGCGCTCTAAATCAGTTGCTACACCGGTGTATAAACTGTCATCACTACATTTGAGCATATACACTTTCCACTTACTGATCGGAGTAACAAAAGTATCTACACCCTCTACTTGATAAAATTTTGCATCGTTGTATTTGCAATACCACATAGCATAACTACAGGTGATAGAATCCAAAAGATCTTCAAAGTCTTTAACTTTTTGCCCTTTTAACTCTGCAACATCTTGCTTTAGGATCGGATGGGAATGGAACTCTTTAAAAAGGTACTTTTTATAGATACCTAGCTGCTCTTTGATAAACTCGCTGCTACGCCCTTTTTTTCTTTTATAAGGCAATATCTGGTGGTTATGAAAGCATATAGCAATTGTGGAATGTGTATATACTTCGTAAATCACTTTCTCACTGCCGTAATCTCTATCAAAACCCTCTTCACGTAACTTTTCAAAAAGTTCTATGCTTCTAATCTTTGGAGAGTATTTACTAAGGAGTTTTTTGTTTGCAGGGAGCATTGAGATTTTATACTTTGCAAAATCTTTGTTGAAGTTTTTTTCGATCTCTCGGTTCCCGGTTTCATTTGGAACAACAAGCGGGGCATCTACACCGACGTATATTTTATGATCTTTATATTGTAAAATCTGTTGAACTATCTCATCGATCGACTTTAAGAGTTTCAGCTCTAAAATTTTAAGTTTTTTTCCCTCAGGTTTTGCGACACAAAATCCGGAGAGATTTTTCTCTCCCCAGGCAAGGTCAATCCCTATATAAATGCTATTCAAAGTGGATAAAAGCCTTAGGTTCTGGAGATACAAACTCCATACCGAGTAGTCTTACTTTATGAGCATGCAGCATTACCCTTTTTGCACGACGACCGCCGTATTGCTCATCACCGATAATTGAATGTTCAATATATCTGGCATGTACACGAATCTGGTGGGTACGTCCGTGATGGATGATAACTTTTGCTTTTGTTTTTTTCGCACTTACCTCTTCAGGATAAAACTCTGTAATTGCAGGTTTTCCTTTTCCTGAAACATTTGAGTAAGCTTTGTTGTTTTTCTTTTGCGTCATGATCGGCTTATCAACAGTTACCGGTTCAGCCAAAGTTCCCTCTAACCAAGCAATGTACTCTTTATATACTTTATCCTGTGCAAACTCTTTGATCGCTTTTTCACGAAACTCTTCATTTTTTACAAGCATCAATACGCCGCTTGTTTCACGGTCAAGTCTATGAAGCAGTCTTGCCCCTTTAAACTGACGCTCTAACTCATCAGAGTTTACATATGCAGGTTTATCAACAACCACAATATCATCATTTTCAAAGATAATTTTCGGCTTTTCAACTTTCTCTATACGAAAAATTGTTTTAACATCAATCTCACCACGAGCAATCATAACTTTTTTATTGCCCACATAAACAAGTCCGCGATCGATCATTGACTTGGCTTGAGAATTTGAAATCCCCTCTTGCTGTGCTACGAGTTTATATGCTTTTTCAGTTGCCATCGTTTTTTATTTCCTTTATTTTTTCTATAACTTTTTGCAAATCTATCTTTTCCTCAACCATTGATGGGGGAAGCTCACTTGCATTTTGAAGTGCTTTTAAAATTTCATCACTCTCTACATACTGTACATGATGTACATATTTAAAAAGCTCTTTTTGATGAAAAAAATGTTTTCCGGTAATGATTTTACATCCAAAGTGTGCCGGTTCAAGCGGGTTATGTCCACCTACGTCTTTTCTAAATGCACCACCTAAAACGGCAATATCACTTACAGCGTAGATATTGTTTAACTCCCCCATCTTATCGACTAGGATCATATCACTACTAAAATTTTGTGTCTCAGAAAATCTCTCTAGAGAAAAATTATGCTTTTGAGCATACTCTTCCATCAGTTTATATACACTCTCAAAGCGTTCAGGATGACGAGGAACAACAATAAGCTTCGCATCATTTGTTTTACGATACTCGACAAAAGCTTCCAGTATGCTTTCCTCTTCTGTAGGGTGGGTACTTCCACCCACTATCACTTCACATTCCGGTTTAGTATACTCTTTAGTACTTGTTATCTCACCTGCTAGTTTGATATTGCCTACTACTTCTATTTTTTTAGCACCCAAAGCCAAAAATCTGTTTTTATCCACTTCACTTTGTGCATAGATAATCTCTACACGGGAGAGCATCTTTTTGTAAAACCAAGCAAACTGCAGGTAACTTTTTACACTTTTATCTGAGATTCTTCCGTTTAAAAGTATAATCTTTGCACCCCTGTTAAATGCTATCACAAATAAAAGGTACCAAAATTCCGCTTCTAAAACCACTAGAACTTTTTGTTTTTTTATCCAAAACGGTAAAAATATCTCATAAGGCAAGTATCTTACCTCCGCATTGTACTTTTTTGCTTCCTCTTGACCCGTATGGGTAATTGTAGTGATACAAACTTCTTGATCAAGCTCTTGTAAAATCGGCTTTAATGCTCTTGCTTCACCGAGAGAACATACATGAAACCAGATCTTGTTAAGAGAGTTAAAACTAGGATTTTTAAAAAGAAAAAAACGAGCAGGAATAGATTCTTTATACTTGTATTTAAAAGATAAAACAAAAAGAAGTGGCAGTGCTATGATATATAGCACTACACCTAAGATGTAGTAAAAAAGAGTAAACGGCAAAGCCTACTCTTCGCTAGCTTTCACGTAAAGGATACGACCACAGTGTGGACATGTAGTAATATCTTCTCCACGAATTACGTCAGAGTATACTTTATCCCCTATTACCATGTGACAACCCATACATGCTTGTTCTTCTACAGGAACTACTGTTGTATTTTTTGCCCAACGACGAATTTTTTGATAGAAAGCTAAACCTTTTTGGTTTATCTCTGAAAGCAGTTTCTCTTTTTTCTTGAAAACTTCTTGACGATCAGTATTGATTTTTTCAAGTTTTCCATCAACTTCAGCTTTTACATTTTCTAAAGAAGCGTTTAACTCTTCTAAGCTAGATTTTGATGATTCGATCTGCTCTTTTTTCATCTCGATAATTTTTTCTAAACGTTCAATCTCTTCATTTGCGAAAGTGATTTGCTCTTTTGCAATCTCCTCTTCTAGTTGAAGTGATTTCATCTCACGCTCAGTTTTTACTTCTGCCGCTTTTTTAGCATTTTCTTCAAGTTTTGCCGAAAGTTCAGCGAGGTGAAGTTCATTTTTCGATTTTTTTACTTCTTCCTCTTTTATCTCAGTTGTTAAGTTTTCAATATCAGATTCTATGCTGCTAGTTTTTGCAAGTGCAGCTTCATACATATAGTTAGCTTCTTCTATCTGAGGCTCAAACGCATCGATCTCTTTGTCCACTATTGAAAGGTCGATAAGTTGTTTAAGGTGCTTATTCATTGGGGTCCTTTAGGAGTTTTACTTCTACCATTTTTTCTAAAAACATACTTAAATATATGTAAATGGATTTTCTGATGACGCAATTATAACTTTTAAACCTAAATTTTTCAAATGTTTCGCTAAAATTTCTGCAAAAAAGTGTTCACTTTCATAATGTCCAATGTCAATAAGTGATAAATTTATACTTTTTGCTTCCATCGCATCATGATATTTTACATCACCCGTTAAAAAACAATCTGCATGTAAACTTCTCATCAATGAACATCCCGAACCGGTTGTTAGAGCTGCTGTTTTTACCTCATCTAAGCACTTCACACATTTTGCAAACTTCAACCCTAAAGCAGAAGATATTTTTTTAGCAAATGTATCAAAATCTTCATTTACCTCTAAATACGCTACAAAACCGTCTTTCTCTTTGATCTCGTATCCTAAAATCTCAGTTGCTACATACTCATTAAGATGTGTCTGATCAAAGTTTGTATGCATAGCAATATTTGAGATATTTTTTTGGATCATTTTTTGGATCAAGTTTGCGGGGTATTTACTAAATTCAAGCTGCTTGAGTCCTCCGAAGATGATCGGATGATGCGTAATCAGTAGAGTATTTTCTTCCAATGAATCGATCAGAGCCTCATCTACATCTATGCTTAGAGCTACCGTTTTTATGTCATGATTAAAATCCCCTACCAAAAGACCAGAATTATCCCAAGACTCTTGAAGTTCAAATGGGGAGAGCTGATTTAAAAAGTCGTAGATCTCTAAAACTTTCATGATATTTTCTCCAGTTCCTCTTTTGCCTCTTTAAAATCACTGTCTAATTCTAATGCTTGTTGATACATCTCTTTAGCATCTTCAAACTCTTTCATATCAACAAGTAAATTTCCGTAGTTGTAGTAAGTGATCGGATTTTTATCATTAATAAGTAATGATGAATCAAGATGATACTTTGCTTTTTCAAAATTTCCTTGTGTTCTATATGCCGAAGCGAGTGCCTGATGGATAGCAGGAGAATTATCATCAAGTTTTAATGTATCTTGATAGTACTCAATCGCTTCATCAACTCTGTCTTGCTGCATTAAAGCAAAACCCATTTTAAAAAGTATCTCGGCATTGTTTGGCAGTTTGTAATTAGCCTCGCTGTAGATAGCCAGTGCTTTTTGAAAATCACCGTTTTGCATCTCATCATCTGCCTGAGAGATTAACGATTCTATTTTGTCTGTTTCTGTATGCTGTATATCATCTTCATCATCTTTAAGTGTTTGAATATGTTCGTAAATTTTAAATGCAAAAAACGCCGAAGCCCCGAGCATTAATAGTTGAAAAAAAGTCAATTGTTATCCTTTAAAATTTGTGTATTTAGTAATGAGATAAGTTGCAGAGGATCAACTTGTATACCGTTAATACGTGCTGAAAAATGGAGATGCGGCCCTGTTACTCTGCCACTTTGCCCACTTAGACCTATCACCTGCCCTTTTTGTACCAGCTCCCCCTCTTTAACATCAAACTTGCTCATATGAAAGTAACAGGTATATATCCCATATCCGTGATCAATGAGTATCGTACCGCCTGAGTAAAACCTTTTTGCGACAAGTACAACTTTACCGTCATTACTCGCTTTAATCGGTGTCCCAACTTTTGCACGGAAATCTGTCCCGCTGTGGTACCCTTTGAGCGAGCCGTTATAGATTCTGGCTTTTCCGAAATCTGATGTTATTTTACTCTCTAGGGGCATATCAAAAGGTTTCGATATATAAAGTTTAGGTGTTACGGTATTGTAAATTTTCATCGCCTGATTGTACTCTTTTGCGACTCTTCTTTGTACCAGTTTTGATTTTGGATTTACTTTTGAACTATCTACAAGTATCTCTTCATGTTTATAGATACCTGTTCGCACATCTAAAAAGAGAAGTTTTGACGCACGCTCTTTGCCTTGAAGATAGTTCACGTAAAACTCTTTGGATTCTGCCTTTTCATAATAACTTACAGGCAAAAGAACAAAATAACTCTCTTTGTCTAAAGGGGAGT
Source organism: Sulfurimonas sp. hsl 1-7 (assembly GCF_030577135.1). NCBI lineage: Bacteria > Pseudomonadati > Campylobacterota > Epsilonproteobacteria > Campylobacterales > Sulfurimonadaceae > Sulfurimonas > Sulfurimonas microaerophilic. The sequence continues at coordinate 11,006 of NZ_JAUIRR010000003.1, forward strand.
TGATAATAGGGAACTCTTTCTTTCCAAAAGTCACACTCTCATACTTAATCCCCTCTTGCTTCGCAAAAGTAATAAGTGCTGTTTTACCATTTTCAATCTCATTGTCAATAGTGCGCACATGAATAGCGAACAGATTGATAAAAAATAGTGTTAAAAATAGTAATAATCGCATTAATAATCCTTCATTGCTCGAGCTATATCTCTTTTTTGATCTTTCTCTTTAAGATCGTGACGCTTATCGTGAAGTTGTTTCCCTTTTGCAAGTGCTATTTGCAGCTTAACAATATTTTTTGCATTAAAATAAAGCTGTAAAGGTACAACCGTATAACCGTCACGTTCAATCGCTTTTTGAAGTTTTGCCAACTCTTTTTTATGGAGGAGAAGTTTACGAGTCCCTCGCTCTTCATGTCCATAGAACTGGTGAGTAGTATCAAGTCTGCCTATATGGGCATTAAATAAAAATGCCTCATCTTTTACAAACCGGACAAAACTATCTTTCAAGTTCACACGCCCGGCACGAATACCCTTTACTTCACTGCCGGATAGAACAAGCCCCGCTTCAAACTTCTCTTCTATAAAATAGTCATGATAAGCTTTTTTGTTTTTTGCGATCGTCTCGCCCATTATTTTCCTTCTCCTGAGTTTACTTCTTTTATTTTGAAAAAGCTGCTACCGCTTCCACTGAAAAAGTAGCCTTGTCTGTAATATTGTTTTAATTCCGGATACTCTTGTAATGCCGGAGCAAAAAGGTCATTTGCCTCTTGTGCTTTCATAGTTTGTAAAACCTGCTCAGATTTCATATCTTTGAGCTTTTGTACCTCAAAACCGTCAATCGGCTCGTAAAAATTATCTCTGTAAGCGGTATATACCTTAGGCGTAGATATCTTTACATCTGGAGTATACACATCAAACTTTAGTAACTTCTCTTCAAAAGGCTCAACGATCTCACCGATACCGCCTACGTTTGCACTGTCATACCCATAGATAAAAAACGGCACATCTGCACCAACCTTTAATCCTATGGTTGCTAACTCATTCAAACTCAGACCTAAGTCTAAGACACCGTTACACATCTTTAAGTATGTTGCGGCATCACTGCTGCCACCGCCTAAACCTGCAAAAGCTGGGATATTCTTCTCTACTTTAATAGCATGGGTCTGCATCAAGTTTTCGAGTGAGGATGATTTTGTGTACTCTTTGAGTGCAACATATGCTTTATAGATAGTATTTTGTGTAGTATCACACTCAAAATCACCTATAATTTTAAACTCGTTCATCTTTGCATCAAGTTCAGATTTTGAGATAAACGAAAGTTCGTCATAAAGAGTGTCTACACGCATAAAACGGGAAATAATCTCGTGATAGTTATCTCTTTTGCCTGTAATTTTCAGAAAAATATTTACTTTAGCATATGCTTTATATTTTTTCATCTCTATTTTCCTAGGAGTTTTCCTAAAGATTTGAGTTCATCTTCATCACTTTTATACAAAGCGGCTTTATTGCTAAGAGCTACTTCACGTGCTAGTTCATCTCTTAGTATTGCAACATCTTTTGGAGCATCAATTCCAAGTTTTACTACGCCGTTTTCAACAGCAACAACTTTTACGACTATATTGTCTCCGATTACGATCGATTCATCCACTTTTCTTGCTAAAACTAACATGCTATTCTCCCTAATTCATATGTTACTGAACCATCTTCTATTGTGATGATCGAGATGTTATCTCCATTATCAAGGAAATAGGTTCCCGCTTCTTGCACTTTTAAATCTTCTAAAGCAAGAACTCTTCCATACTTCACATTCTCTTGATCACCGAGGTAATAGTTTTGAGGTATATTTAAAGAGCTCTTTATATCCAAAGCTTGTTCATCTTCATAAACAAACTGCCCTTCGCACAATCTTTCTAACGCACTTAAACTTCCCGCTTCAAGCCCAAGCTTCTTTGCGATTAAAAGACCGAGTGAACGAATATATGTCCCCTCACTTACCGTAGCTTCAAATGTAACAAAAGGGTGGCAGTAGTGAAGCAGTTTCATCTCATATATTGTAGAGTGAATCTTGTTTAAAACCACCTCTTTACCTGCACGAGCCAGATCATATGCACGCTGTCCGTCTATCTTTTTTGCACTAAAGATAGGGGGCTCATACTCTAACTCACCCTCTAAAGATTTTACCGCTGCTAAAATATCTTCTTGCTTGAACTCGTTTAATATTTTAACATCTTCGATCATCTCTGTATCTAAAGAATCACTTTTTGCACCAAGCCAAAGAGTTGCACGGTATGTTTTTGGCGTTTTGTTTAAAAAACGAAACAGTTTCGTATGTGAGCCAAAACCGATCACCAATACACCTTTTGCAAAAGGGTCCAAGGTACCGGAGAAGCCTGCTTTTTTTACCTGATATTTTCTTTTTAGTTTTGAGAGGAAAAGATTTGAACCTATCCCTGCAGGTTTATACGCTACAAATAAACGATTCATAGTTTCTCTACGAAAGATGCAAGGATCTCCCTTTTACTTCCTGCAAAATTGATGTTGAGTTTAAATTCACGACCCGATTTACTCACCCCAAGCACACGCCCTGTTCCGAAGATCTTATGACGAACAAGATCACCTTTTTTGTACGCCGTATTTTTCTCTAGCTTAAGCGAGCCCTCGCAAAGCCCCGCTTCGTTAAAAAATCTACTCTTAGCAAGGTCACTTCTTCGCCCCTTGTAAAATCTGCTTCCCGCATGAGAGAGCGTCAGAGTCTCTTTTGCACGTGTAAAAGCAACATACCCAAGGCGACGCTCTTCTTCTAGGTCACTTCCGTCACCTACAAGCGGTAAGAAGCCCTCTTCCATACCGATTACAAATACATGTTCAAACTCTAACCCTTTTGAAGCATGGATACTCATCATATAGATAGAGTCTCCTTCAACCTCATCTTGATCACTTTGAAGCGTTAACTCGTTTAAGAACTCATCTAAAGAGGTCTCAGGATGGTTTTTCACAAAGTCTCTAAAAAGTGCATAGAACTCATCCATGTTAAGAATGCGTTCTTGTCCATCAGGCATTGCCGCATAAATATCTTTTAGATGGAAAGTATCTTCCAGTACTTCTACAAACTCATATGTAGCATCTTTAGCAACTGCTGCGACGTTTTCAAGGTTTGTTATAAACTCTTTGAGGGTATTTGCATTTTTCTTCTTAACCAGGGTTACAAGCTCTTCTAACTCTGCCGTTTTAATATACTCATAGATTGAACTTCCCTTTTGGTGCGCTGCGAGTTCTATCTTATCTAAACTCGCTTTTCCAAGACCACGTTTTGGTTTGTTTGCTATACGCTTGAAGGAGAAGTCATCGTGATGGTTTGTAATCACACGGATGTATGAGATAAGGTCTTTAATCTCCGCACGATCGTAGAAACGTACACCGCCGACAACTTTATAGCCGATACGTGCTCGATTTAGCCCCTCTTCAATAGAACGGGAAAGTACATTCACACGATACAAGATTGCTATCTCGCTTGCTTTTACTCCGGCATCTAAAAGCTTTTGAATAGCCGTAGCTACTTTTCTTGCTTCCTCATTTTCATCTTGAGAGTTAAGAGTGGAAACCTCTTCCCCCTCTCCACGAGTTGCAATCAGCTCTTTGCCCAAACGTGAACGGTTATGTTCGATCAGGGCATTGGCAACTTTTAATATGGGTGAGCGTGAACGGTAGTTCTCTTGCAGTTTAAAAACATTTGTCCCTTCAAAATCTTCGTCAAATTCCATAATGTTTCTGATGTGCGCACCACGCCAACCGTAGATCGACTGGTCATCATCCCCAACCACACAAATATTGTTATGTGTCATACACAGTTTTTGTAAAAGTTTGAGTTGCAGCTCATTAGTATCTTGATACTCATCGATCATAATATACTGATACTTTTGACTTGTAGCTTCAGCCAACTCTTGGTTCTCGTCTAGGAGTTTATATGTGAGTGCTATAAGATCATCAAAATCTACAAGATTATTCTCATGGAGATATTTCTCATACTCCCCGTATACTTCAGCAATCTGTTTGTAGTTAAAAAGCTCTGCCTGTTTATAAGCATCATCGGGAGTCATCAAAGAGTTTTTATATCTTGAGATCTCAGAAGCTATCAGCGGAGTCGGAAGTTCAGAGTTTATTTTTTTAATAATACGCTTTTTATCATCGGTATCGATCACGACAAAATTGTTTTGGCGACCTAAAAGATGGATATTGAACTTTAAAAATAGAAGACCGAACTTATGGAAAGTACAAAGCAGTGGTGGGTATGCAGCATTTTGTATCATTGCCATTGAGCGCTCTTTCATCTCACGAGCAGCTTTATTTGTAAATGTAAGTGTTAGTGTGTTTGATGCAGGGATACCTACTGCTTGTATCAAATACGCTAAACGTGAAACAATTGTGGTAGTTTTTCCACTTCCTGCACCCGCTAAAATTAAAACCGGACCCTCTGTTTGTTTAACAGCAGCACTTTGCGATTCGTTTAATCGTTCAAATATCTTTTCCATTTCATCCACTATAACTATAAATTAAAAATATTATAACAAAAAAAGCTAAAATTATTACAAAGCTATTGCAATAATTATAATAATGAGTTATAATTTTAGTATTATTATTACTTATAGGAATTATTATGTTAAGAGATTTCGCAAAATTACAAACTTTTTTGATGGTTATAAAAGAGAAGAGTTTTTCAAAAGCATCGGCTAAACTAGGTATCTCTCAACCTGCTGTTACGCAACAAATTAAATTTATCGAAGACTATTTAGACACTAAAATCGTTGATAGAAAAAAGAATGGAATTATCCTTACAAAAGAAGGTGAAGATCTATACAGAATTGCTCAAAGATTAGAAAAAGCTATTCAAAACTCTGAAAAAGATCTTTTAAAAATTATTAACAAAGAGTTTACATTTGTTATGGGTGCATCTTTCGCGATCGGAAACTACATCCTTCCAAACTATCTTGGTGAAATTAAAAAGAGAATCGATAACGAAGTATTTATGAATGTTGATCTCTCATGCAATATCATCGAACAACTTGAAGATAAAAAAATTGATGTTGCACTGATTGAATCGCCTGTATTTAAAGATGGAATCATCTATAGAGAGTGGGTTGAAGATGAGCTGGTAGTATTCTCAAACCAACCTATTAAAAAACACCTAAGTGCTGATGATCTATTAGAATTCGACTGGATCTGTAGAAATGAAGAATCTCATACAAGAAAACTTACAAGTGAAGTATTTGAAGAGATGGGTGTTCAGTGTAACAACTTCAATGTTTTAGGTGTATTAGGGAGTCCGACTGCAATTAAAGAGACTATCATGAATGCTGATAAAAATGCGGAAAGACCGATAGTATCAATCATGTCAAAACACGTTATTAAAAACGAACTTGAAAAAGGGACTCTTTATGAAGGGCGTCTTAAAAACCATAAAATTACAAGAGAATTTTATATCGCATACTCAAAAGAGAGAAAACACGATGCCTTTGTTGACAACGTTGTAAACTATCTTTTATCTCTTCATAGAGTGTAGGGTTATACTATAAAAAACACTTAGTTTACTTGTAGAGCAAACCCTTTTTCCACTCCGGCTAAACTTTTCTTTGAAAAGTTTGCTCGTCGCGGAGGTTTGCCCCACAGAAAACTCTCAAGTTTACTTGATAAACTTGGAGTTTTCTGGATTCGATAAAAATGTAGCCATTGAGTTCTCTAACCCCTCTTCATCAATCTCATCAGCTTTTACCTCTTGAGACTTTTCCGATTCAATAGCAAGATTAATAAATACCGGTGTTTCATCTATAATAACTTGTAAAATACTGAGTAACGGTACACTTACAACACTTCCAAAATTTTCGCTTCCAAAACCCGCTTCAAACAGCAGATAGTTATCTTCTATTCTCGCACTCTCAAACGTATATCCGGCAAGGAAAAAAAGTGTTAAGGGGCGGAACTCAGCACTAATCTCTTCAGGTAGAGGAGGATTAAAACTTACATCTTCAATTTTACACAGAATCCCAAAGTTTTGCTCTTTTTCAAAGAATAAAACGATTAACTCTTGTATGTTTTTTTTCATTAAGTTCGTAAAATCTTTATCTTGTATCAAATTATCTAACAAATTGTATCCTCTAAATTATCTGACGTAATTATATCAAAATCTATCATAGCGTTCATAAGAGCTATTTTTTGAAACTTTGAAATATCTTTATATGAGATATATGTAGCAAATATTTTCTTCTCATCAAGCAGCTTGGCACGCATAGTACCTTCTAGCAAAGGTTGTTTTGGAGTCAGCCAGATATCTCCATCAAAAAAAGCGATATTAGCAATAGAAGTATCAGTTACGAGTCCATCTTTAACAATTAAAACATCATCACACTCTTCTCTTTGCTCAAATAGTTTGTTGATATGTTCCCTGTCTCCATACTTTTTACTGTACTCGATTGTATCGTCAAAAACTAATTTGAGCTTTTTTATCTCACGTTTTTCATAAGGGATGTATTCTATTGAGGCATTATCTTGATCGTAGAGGATTCGGCATCGTAATAAACCCGATTCTTCGGGTTTAATAAGGGAGAATAGATCTAGTTTCCCCTCCCCTATTGTTCTATCAACCCGAGCTTGATGATAATCTAAATTATAAACTTTTCGATCAAGAATCTTTATGGTTTCGAGGTATTGTTTATTCACTAAAAAGCTCTGTTGAGAGGTATCTCTCTCCTGTATCACATAGAATAGTTACAATAGTTTTTCCTTGAAATTCAGGACGCTTACCAACTTGCATAGCAGCATATACATTTGCACCGCTTGAGATCCCAACTAAAAGTCCCTCTTTTTTTGCAAGCATTCTAGCAGTTTCAAGAGCATCTTCATTGCTTACTTTTATCACTTCACCATATACAGATGTATCTAAGATATCAGGTACAAAACCTGCACCTATCCCTTGAATTTTGTGTGGAGATGGTGCTTCGCCCGATAATATGGCACTAGCTTCAGGCTCTACCGCGAATATAGCTATATTTTGCACTTCCTCTTTTAAAACTTTTGAAGTCCCAGTAATAGTTCCACCCGTACCCACACCAGCTACAAATGCATCTAACTCTCCATCAGTATCGGCTAAAATTTCACGTGCAGTTGTCAATGTATGGATCTCAGGATTTGTCGGGTTTTGAAACTGTTGTAAGATGATAGAGTTATGTGTAAGTGCTTTTAACTCTTCAGCTTTAGCAATCGAGCCTTTCATCCCTTTAGCTGCCGGTGTTAAAACAAGCTCAGCTCCTAATGCTTTTAAAAGGTTACGGCGCTCAACACTCATAGAATCTGGCATAGTTAGAATCAACTTTAATCCCAATGCTGCACAGTTTGCTGCAAGAGCAATCCCTGTATTCCCACTTGTTGGTTCTATGATCGTAGTATCATCTTTTATCACACCACTCTCAATTCCGCGACGGATCATATTCATCCCGATTCTATCTTTTACAGAACTTGTAGGATTCATAAATTCACATTTACCGATAATATTTGCACCTGAGAGTTGTGATGCTGTATTGATCCTTACAAGTGGAGTATTTCCAACTAATTCCGTAATGTTTTTTGCTATTTTCATCTCTTATATCCTCTTAGTTTTCAAATTTTATCTTAAAAATGTTATTCACACAAATATCAACCATCTTATACACCTCTAAAAAACCTTCAAAGCCGTTAAAGAAGTATGGATCGGGTACATCTGCACCATCATAACCAAACTCCCCTAGTTTGACAAGATTTGTAGCTCCCATGCGTTGTAAATCACTGTAATTGCTATCATCTAAGGCAACTACTAAATCAAATTGGTCAAAATCTTTTTTTGTCACTTTTCTTGCACGGTATGATGAGATATCTACATCGTTTTGTCGTGCCACTTTTACCGAGTTCTCACATGGTGCTTCACCAAGATGCCAGTCACCCGTTCCTGCAGAGTCAATATTTATATTCAAGTTCTTTTCCTCTGCAATTTTTCTAGCAATTCCTTCAGCTAAAGGTGAACGGCAAATATTTCCTAAACATACAAATATAATTGAATTCATACAATTACCTATTTTTTGATATTATTATACTAAAAAAAGAGAGTCTAATGGCGACATATTATAGTGACGGTAAAAAACTTGTTGATGTAGAGTACGATACAATCGTAGAGGTTGGTGATATAGTAGACGGAATGAGAGTTCTCTCTACCAATGCAAAATCTCACGATGAGTATGCAGTATTTTTACTTGAACCAAATACTAGAGTTACTTGTTATGTGTTTGATGAAGTGTTTATTATCGGAAAGATGGATGGTTTTGAAAACCTTGCACAAGCAGCTGAAGCTTGGAATAATGATGAGATATAATCCTATTTTATAGTAATCTTATCTCTACCACTATTTTTTGAAATATACAGAGCATCATCTGCTCTTACAAGACATTTTTCGACATCTTCACCAGCCTGATATACACTGATACCCATACTGACAGTTATTTTATAGGTCTTGTTAAAAAGATGTTGAGATACTTTATCTTTTAAATTTTTAGCAAAACTTTCAATATCATCTTTTTCAAGATTAGGTGCAATGATCAAAAACTCTTCTCCACCCCATCTACCGATAATATCCGATATTCTCGAGTTTTCTTTTAAAAGTGCACTTAATTCTTGTAAAACGATGTCACCTACATGATGTCCATAGGTATCATTAATAAGTTTAAAATAGTCAATGTCTAAGATAATAATCCCAAAACTACCTCCATAACGATCGATTCTGTTTTTTTCCATACTCAATACTTCATCAAGCTTATGTCTATTATATAACTGTGTTAATTTATCGGTAATCGCTATCTCCTGAAGTGATTCATATGCCACTTCAAGTTTGTCATTTGCCTCTTGTAAGCGTCCTTTTAAGAGTTGCTGTTTTCTGTAAAAATAATATCCTACTACAAGTATAAAACTGAAAAAAGCAACGACTTTCCATAAAATAGTATAATCTATCTCTTGATCATATTTTATTGAAATCCATTTATTAAATATTCTTCTATTTTCTTCTTCTGAAAGACTATTTACTGCTTTTTGTAAAACACTCAATAATAACGGATCGTCATTACGTACACCTATACCAAGCGTCCAGGATTCTTCAATTTTTCCGGTAATTTTCAGTTTACCAATATAGTTATTTTGTAATTTATAACCAATACTTGCAAGAGTCCCTATATAACCGAACAGTTCTCCATCACTTACCCGTTTGAGTCCGTCATCTATATCTTCAACCTCAACTATATTCAAAAAGGGGTATTTCATTTTTAAAAGCTCTGCAAAAGCATATCCCTTACATATACCAACTTTTTTCTTTTCTAAATCTTTGATATCACTTACAAAAGGTACTTCCAGTTTTGTTGCTACAACTAAAGGTATCACTAAATACGGCGACGTAAAATTCATGTATTCTTTTCTTTTAGGGGTTTCCATCGCCAAAGAAAAGATATCACATTTACGTTGCTTTGCAAACTCTATAGACTGCGTCCAAGTCTGCGTTGGAAGTACTCTGAAGCTTGTTGCCAGTGTTTTTTCAAATGCTTTAAAATAATCTGCCGTCATCCCTTCATATTTTCCATCTTTATTGAAATGTTCAAAAGGCATCCAATTAGGGTCAATACACATCGTAATCTCTTGACGTTTAAGTAAATACTTTTTTTCTTCTGTTGTTAGTTCTGTATCTAAAGCATAATCACTATAGAGTGCTCCGCGAAGATCTATCTCTTTTTGCACTAATCCTAAAAGTTTATAAACATCATAAATTCTTTGTAGTTTCTGCTTTTCAACAGTACCTAGTTTATCTGTTGCATAATAAGCTAATTTTTTTAATTCTTCTGCTTCATAATGGAGTGCTTCTTTTGTCTTATGCAAAGAGTTGTATTTAGTATAGATAAGCTCTACTGTTTCATCTATATGTTCAAAAGCATATTTCCAGCCTTGTAATGATGCTTTTCTAAAACGCTTTACCTCTTGAGGATTATCCTGTATATATTCTTGACTTGTTATGAGCAGATCGCTGTAAAAATCAAATCCGTAATCTTTTGGATTAAAAATAACCGGTTGACCGCCTAAAGATTTTAAAACATATGCCTCATTTGAAATATAAGCAGCTATGAGATCTGTTTTACCGTTTAAAAGATCTGCAGCCTTAAACGATGGCTGTATAACCTTTACATCTTTAGGCGTAATTCCTTGAGAAAACATCATTGAGAACAATGATATATCTATATCTCTCGTTGCCATGATTCTCTTATTTTTTACATCCTGGATACTCTTGATATGAGAGCTCTTATCTGCTAATAGGACAAGAGGGCTTGATTGGAAGATCGATGCAAGATATACAATCTTCTTGCCGTTTGAGATATCTATTAAAGAAGTTGCTCGACATGTAGCATACTCACTTCTACCTTGAATAACATCATCTTCCATATGGATTCCATGTTGCCATTCTTTTAGAGTTACGTCAAGACCGGCTTTTTTATAAAAGCCTTTCTCTTTTGCCATAATATAACCGGCAAATTGAAACTGATTTTTCCACTGTAACTGTAGAGATACTTTTTTCAAATCTTCTGCGGCAATAACACTGCTAAAGAGTAACAACAGTGCTAATATATTTACAAATCTCACCATCTTATTTTTCCCGAAGTTCATTTCTAATAGCTAAAAACTGGTCTAAATGTTCAAAAAACAGATCCACTAACTTAGGGTCAAACTGCTTACCCTTTTCCTCTTTAAAAAGTTGAAATATTTTTTCATCTTCCCACGCGTTTTTATATACCCTCTCAGATCCCAGGGCATCAAACACATCTGCTAAAGCAGTTATTCGCCCGTAGATATGTATATCTTCACCTTTAAGTGCTCTTGGATAACCGGTACCGTCATACTTTTCATGATGTTCATGCGCAACTATCGCTGCCGCTTTTAAAAGTTCACGCTTAGAGTTTATAAAAAGAGTATGCCCTTTTGTAGCATGTGTTTTCATAATAGCGAATTCTTCTTCAGTCAACTTACCCGGTTTGAGTAAAATCGAATCGGAAATAGCAATTTTTCCGATATCGTGCATCGGAGAAGCCATACGTAAAAGTTCTATCTCCTCCTCTTCAAGTCCGTAAAGTTTTGCCAGTAGTGCTGAGTACTCCGCTACACGTTTTACATGGTAACCAGTCTCTTGAGAACGACTCTCTGCTAGTTCCCCCATTCTCTCAAGGATCTCACGCTGCGTTTCGGTAATCTCATTTTGAAGGTTATAAATCTCTGTAACATCTTGTCTAATTGCGATATATTCAACAATGTTGTCATAAGAATCAAGTATAGGCTTTATTGTTGCCTGAACAATATAGGTACTGCCATCCTTTTTTCTATTTTTTAAGATCCCTTGCCACGTTTTTTTGTGCCTGAGGGTACCCCACATCTCTTTATATAGATGTGATGGCATATCTTCATGTCTTACAATTTTATGAGGTTTGCCTAAAAGTTCCTCTTGAGTATAGCCACTGATTTTACAAAACTGTTCATTCACGTAAATGATGACCCCTTTTGCATCTGTTTTTGAGATAATAGTCCCTTCATCAACGGCATCTTTATATTGGCGCAGTAATAGTTCATTATCATTCAAGTAACCTTGCAGTTGTTGATTTGCATGGTATAAATCAAGTGTAGTTCGCTCTAGGATATGTTCAGTTTCCTCTCTTGCTAGGCGTTCTCGCTCCAACATTCTAAGTAAAACATCTTTAGGAAGGTTATGCATTGTTTTTTACCTCAAAGACATACACCTGACACTCTATATTGTTAATTACTCTATAACGTTTGGTTTCATTCATCGTTAGTCTTGAAGAGTCATTAAAATACTTTAAACATCCACGCATTAAACCACATACAAAACCTGGAATATTTCTAGGACTAGCATATTCTATAACAATATGTTCATCCCCTTTTCGTTCGATAATGAACTTAGGGAATTTAGCGTCCGGATATAATTTTTTAAGTTCATCAAAATGAATTACATTAAGCTTTTCAAGAAAATCGTAAGGGTTATTTACATGTAAAGGGGTATTTGCCCCTTTGTAGGAGTGTTTAAACATATTTAAAAGATATTTAAAAGCATACTCTCCGAATGCTTCTATAACCTTTTCTCGGGAGTTGTCAAATAATCTTGTAGATCCGTCAATGAGTGAGAACAGGTACTCACTACTATAGTTAGCAGCGCTGGAAAAACCACCTTTGTTTGGATACTCTTTCTCATTTAAAAGTTCATCTAAAGTAGTGTACCCAAACTTATCTTTTATAAAATCTATATATGTTCTAAATATTATTCCACGCATCTTTTCTTATCATCTTATGTTTTTCTCATTATACAGATAAGCCCTTGTAAAACTACTTAGGAATTGTACTTAATGGTTTACTACAGTGATACCCTTGAGAGTAACCAATCCCTAACTCTTTTACTTTTAGAAGTATCTCTTCATTCTCAACAAATTCGGCAATTGTTTTAATCCCCATTTTTTTAGCGAAATCAACAATAGTTGAGACAACAAGTTCTGCATCTATATTAGTATCAATATCTTTAATTAACGAACCGTCAATTTTAATATAGTCGGTTTTTAAACGCATCAGGTATTCAAAGTTACTGTATCCGGTTCCAAAATCATCAATAGCTATTTTACAGCCGTAATTTTTCACATTACGAATAAACTCTAAAACCTCATCAAAGTTCTCTATAGATTCCGATTCTACGATCTCAAAAACAACACGTTCACCGATACTGTACTTTTGTAACATTTTACAAATAAAACTTTTGATCTCATCATTTAAAATATCTTCTATCGTCAAATTGAGTGAAAACTCTACATCTTTCTCATGAAAAACCGCAAATGATTTTTCAATCATAATCTGAGTAATCTCAATATAGTGTTTTGTTTTTTTCGCAATATCCAGAAAGAAAAACGGTGATATCAACTGTTCATTATCTTTAAGTCTTACCAAACACTCATATTTTTCCCATTTACCGTTTTTATTATTAACAATCGGCTGAAAAACGGGAACTATATTATCATTTGCTATCGCCTCTTTTATTTTCTTAGTCCATTTGATATTGTTTTTATACTCATCATTTAGCGAGATATCGTCATGATAGGTTACAATATCTTGATTATGTCTTTTTGCAATTCTCAGTGCCATATCTGCCGTTGTTAAAAGTTTCTCTTTTGGCTCATAAGAGATTGACATTGAAAAGTTAAAAGTGATCAACTCTCCGTCTATATCTATCTGTACTTTTGAAATCTCTTCCTTTAAAGCCAATAAAGCATTGCTAAATACTTTTGGTTCAATACGAGGATGAAAGATTACATACTCATCACCTTGAAGATGGTACACTTGAAGCTCTAAGTCGCACTTACAACTACCCATCTTCTGACCAAACTCTTTGATCACATAATCTCCAACTTCATGACCGTAAAAATCGTTAATTTGGGAAAAATTGTCTATATTTAGAATCGCCAAGGCACCTTGTGTACTCTCTTGTATATCGTTTACAAGTTTGTATCTACTTCCAAGACCGGTTAAAAGATCGGTATTTAACATCTCGTCAAGTTGTTTTTGTTGTTCTATCATCTTTGTAACATCATGTCTTACTGCAATGTATTCAATGATGTTATCCTCTTCATCCAAAATAGGCAAGATAACAATATCTACCCAATAATCCTCTCCAAATTTATCTTTATTTTTTAGTGTTTGTTTCCACACTTTTTTCGCTTCAATTGTTTTCCACAGATCGCGAAAGAGTGACTTTGGATTATCAGGGTGTCTTAAAATATTATGAGGACGTCCTAATACTTCGGTTCTAGTATATCCGGTAATTCTGCAAAAGTTGTCATTTACATAGGTGATATTTCCGGTTCGATCTGATTTACTTACAATACTTGATTCATCCATAGCAAGTTTGTGACTTTTAAAAAGGGAGAGTGTTTTTTCTAACTCAATTTCAACCTCTTTTTGATGTGTAATATCTTGAATAGTACCAACAGTTTTGATCGCATTACCATCTTTATCGTAATAATGTTCCCCTGTTTCTTCAACATACTTTATCCTGTTATCTTTCATCAATAATCTATGTTGAATAAGATACTTCTTTTTTTTCTCTAAAGAGTTTGCATACGCTTTATCAACTAATTTACGGTCATCAGGATGTACTGCATTTAAAAACAACTCATACGAAGGGGTTGTAATCGCTTTATCTAGCTCAAAAAGTTTATATACTTCATCTGACCAAAAGAGTTGATCATTAGCTACATCATAATCCCAGTTTCCAAGGTTTGCCAAAGCCTGAGCAGCCTGAAGCTTCTCCTCATTCTTAATTGCCTTTATAAGATTCTGTTCACCCTCGGTAACATCAATAAGATAACCTATAAAATGGGTAATATTTTCATCTTCATCGTAGAAAATTGTTGTAGTGTCTTGAACCCATCTATCTTCACCATTTCCATTTTTTATTCTGTAAGGTTCATGCGTAAAAGATTTTTCTCGTTTTTTACAAGCATTTTGCACTTCATTTTTTACACGCTCAATATCATCCTTATGTACTAAATCTATATACACAAGTTCACCCTCTAAAAACTCTTTAGGGTCATAATGAAAATTTTCTTTTATATTTCCGGAAACTGTTTCAATACTCCAGTTAGCATCGTTTTTCCAAACAAATGAAACCATCGGTCCCAAGTTGAAAAAATCACTGGTTATAAAAGAAAAATAATCTTTCAATTTTGTGCGCATAACTGTTCCCTTTTAAATATATTATACAATTCTTAATTTATTTTTTTAATTATATTATTTATATCATAATATAGCTTTTAAATCTCATTTATTATAACAATGTTTCTAAAGAGGTCATCTTTTTTACATTCATCGGCTTTATCCCTTTAGAGATTAAAGAGTTTTTCAACCCCTCCCCTATTTGTGAACTGACAAAAAGATTGACATTATACTCTGCAAATATTTTCGGTAAAACGATTGCCAGTTTCTTTTTATCGCTATATACGGGATTTTCCAGTTTTTCGAGCAAAGAGATATTCCCCGGTGCCATTTTATATATAAATATATATTGCTCCATCGGTGTGATCTTCTCAAAATTCTCTTCGTTCTCCATACAAATAGCTACAACAAGTTCCTCTTTATCATCCTCTATCTCTATCTTATAGCCGCCCACTATCCCTAAAGATAGTTTATATCGGGCATTTTTTAGGATTCTTGTAAATGTCGGACGGGAGATTCCCATCTTTTGGGCAGCCTCCTCTTGATACAATCCTAAAAGATCCATCAGATATATCGCTTCGATCTCCTCATGCAGTAAAGTAACTTTCCCCTCCGGCTTCACGCCTTCGGGGACAAATTTTTTATACTGCGGTTTAAAATTTAAAGTTCTGCTACTCTTTGTTCTTGCCATGATTTACCCTTTAATATTACAATCTTAGCAGATGTTAATTTAAATTTTCTTGACATATGTTCATAATGATGGCATAATTTGGACATATGTTCATTAAGGAATAGTTATGAATAATATAAAATTAATTTATAACTTCTATCTGGACGGGTTTAAAAACATGAAAACAGGTAAGACTTTATGGAAGATAATCTTCTTAAAGCTGGCTGTAATTTTCCTGTTTTTAAACTACTTTATTCACGATAGATCGTTAGATACAGAGTATAAAACAGAAGATACGAAAATCAATTTCGTATATAACAATTTAATAGGAGAATAAGATGGAAGAACATTTAGTCGATTGGTCTAGAGCTCAGTTTGCTCTGACTGCAATCTATCACTTTTTATTTGTTCCACTTACACTTGGGCTTGGATTTATAGTCGCTATTATGGAGACTATTTATGTAAAAACAGGTTCACAAGAGTGGAAAAAGATCACACAGTTTTGGATGACACTTTTTGCGATCAACTTTGCCATCGGTGTTGCAACAGGACTTATTATGGAGTTTGAATTTGGTACAAACTGGGCAAACTACTCTTGGTTTGTAGGTGATATTTTCGGTGCACCTCTTGCTGTTGAGGGTATACTCGCCTTTTTTATGGAATCTACATTCTTTGCAGTAATGTTTTTCGGCTGGAATAAAGTTGGTAAAAAGTTTCACCTCCTTTCAACATGGCTTGTAGCGATTGGTTCAAACCTTTCAGCTTTATGGATCCTTGTTGCAAACGGCTGGATGCAATATCCTGTGGGTATGACATTTAACCCTGACACTGTTAGAAACGAAATGACAAACTTTTGGGACGTACTTTTCTCACCTGTTGCAATCTCTAAATTTTTACATACGATCGGAAGCGGTTATGTGATCGCAGCTCTTTTTGTTGTAGGGATCAGTGCATACTATCTTCTTAAAAAGAGAGAGGTATCTATTGCTAAAAAATCTATGATCGTAGGTGCTACGTTTGGACTTATCACATCTCTATTTTTAACACTTAGCGGTGATGAATCTGCACACCAGGTAGCTCAACACCAACCTATAAAACTTGCGGCTATGGAGGGATTGTATGAGGGAAGAACTGAAGCCGGAATCGTGGCCGTTGGTATGTTAAATCCTAAAAAAACTTTAACGAATGAAGCAGAGCCTTACCTATTTGAACTTGAGGCTCCATATGCTCTTTCACTGCTTGGATATCATGATATAGATGCTTTTGTACCGGGACTAAACGATCTTGTATATGGGAATAAAGAACGCGGTATTATGAGTGTAGAAGAGAAAATGGCTCGCGGTAAGATCGCAGTTACAGCTTTAGAAGACTACAAAGAGGCGAAAAAAGCAAACAATGAGCAAAAAGCTTTTGAAGCAAAACAGATTCTTGATCAGGATATGAAATATTTCGGGTACGGGCATATTAAAGCACCTGAAGATGTAGTACCGCCTATTGGACTTACATTTTACGCATTTCACATCATGGTTTCACTGGGCGGATGGTTCTTGGTACTCTTTAGTGTACTGCTGTACCTCTCAACTAAAAAGGATATCTCACGCTATACACTGATCTTAAAGTCAGCAGTGCTTTCTATCCCTCTTGGATATATTGCGGCTGAAGCGGGATGGATTGTCGCGGAAGTTGGTCGTCAGCCATGGGCTATTCAGGATTTAATGCCTGTAAATATTGCCGCAACTCAAATAGCGACAACAAATATACAGATCAGTTTTTGGATGTTTGCATTTTTATTTACGCTTCTGCTTGTAGCAGAGATAAAAATTATGCTCAAACAGATTAAAATCGGACCAAATGGAGGACACTAAGATGGGTTTTGGAGATTTAGAACTTTTAACATTACAACAATACTGGTGGTTCATCGTTTCACTGCTTGGTGGGCTTTTTGTATTTATCATGTTTGTCCAGGGTGGACAAACACTGATCGATACACTCTCGGAGAATGAAACTGAAAAGACGATGCTCATTAACTCAATCGGTAGAAAGTGGGAACTTGGGTTTACTACCCTCGTACTTTTTGGCGGGGCTCTTTTTGCAGCTTTTCCACTCTTTTACTCAACTAGCTTCGGCGGTGCGTACTGGGTATGGCTTGCAATTTTATTTTGTTTCATTATCCAGGCGGTAAGTTACGAGTATAGAACAAAGCCTAACAACTTTTTAGGGCAAAAGATTTATGAGAGTTTTTTAAAAATAAACGGTAGCCTTGGGGTATTTTTACTCGGTGTTGCTATCTCTACATTTTTCAGCGGTGCAGAGTTTCACCTAAACGACAATAATTTTGTTCTTTGGGATAACTCGTTAAGAGGTCTTGAAGCACTTGCAAACCCTTATAACTATTTACTAGGTTTTGCTTTAGTTTTTTTAACAAAGATCTCAGGCGCGCTTTACTTTTTAAACAACATTGACTATCAGCCTATTCGTGAAAGAGCGGTGAGTTCAATTAAGTTCAATATGCCTATCTTCCTGATATTTTTCGTAGGGTTTACAGCTTGGCTACTTTTAAAAGACGGTTACGCGGTAGATTCTAACAGTGTTGTTGTGTTAGAGCACCACAAGTACCTCAACAACTTCCTTGAAATGCCTGTAGTTCTCGGTATGTTTATTGTGGGTGTAGCTATGGTTGTGATCGCCGTATTTGTTGCCGTTGTATATGGATTTACTTGTTGTATCAGAACTGCGGGAGTCGGAACAGTTGTTACCGTTACAGCCATTTTACTCAATGTGGGTTATAACAATACCGCATACTACCCTTCACTTACAGACTTGCAAAGCAGTTTAACAATTATGAATTCATCTGGGAGTCACTACACACTGATGGCTATGAGTTATGCTTCATTGATGGTACCGTTTGTTTTAGCATATATCGCTTATGCTTGGTACTCAATGGACAGAGTAAAAATTACAAAAGAAGAGATTGAAGCACCAGATGCTCACAACTACTAGGAGTCTATGATGGAATATTTAGCAGAATTGGGTTGGCTGAGTCTTTGGCCAATCGTCATATATTTAGGTTGGAAGTTTAGTGTAAAAAATGTATTAAAATTTGAGGAGAAAGAGTCATGATCGCAATTCCCGTAAAAACGAACAATGAAAATCCGGCACTCAGCCCGCTCTTTGGCAAAGCAAAATGGTTTGCATATGTAGATAGAGATGGTAATATCTCAATTGAAAAGAACGAAACGCAAAGCGGTCGTGTAGTAGTTGATAATATGATCGCAAAAGGTGTAGATACTATTGTATTTAATCATATGGGAGCAAACCCTTTTATGCTTCTGCAAAAGGCAAATATGGAGTGTTTCTACGGTGGTGATGAGAGAATCTTGCTGCAAGATTTACTCTCTAATCTACAAAATGAAGAACTTGTAAAAGTTGATAGCACAAATATGACACAATATCTTGAAGAGGGTAAACACGATCACTCTCATGATCATTCACACCATCATTAAACAACTTTTTTAGACAATTACTATAGATTATATGTGTATAATATAATCTATAGTGTCTTTAAAGGAGTCAAGATGAAAAAGCTCATTACAATAACTACCCTCTCTACTCTCCTCTTCATCAATGCCAATGCTCAAGAGCATAACTACATTGGATTGGATATAGGCAATACTACAGCAAAATATACAGTTACATCAATTGGATTAGGTATCAATGAATCTAGCAATGATGATGGCGGCTCACAAACACTAAAGCTTGGTCACTATTTCAATGACAACCACAGAGCTGCAGTGCTTTATCATAATATCAATGCAGACGATGCAAAATTTGGAATGTTGTGTCTGGAATACAATTATCTAATTGGAGAAAATCCGCTCAAACCTTTTGCAGGTGTAATACTTGGATATGGAAGATATGATCTGGATAATTATGATTTTAATATAGACGGTGCGATGTACGGTGTTCAGGCCGGTCTTAATTATGAGATAAACTCATACTTTTCTCTTGAAGCGGGATACAGGTTTATAAAATCTACAATGAATGAAACCTATCGTGAATCAGGATATGATGCCGACTTTAAAGTTAATGACTTTCGCAATTGGTTTGTAGGTTTTAATTTTAATTTTTGATTTAAAAATGAATATTGTAGAAGTTTAATGGTGCGATCGGAGGGATTTGAACCCTCACACCCGTAAGGCACTACCCCCTCAAGGTAGCGTGTCTACCGTTCCACCACGATCGCATTGTAAAAAGAAAAAAAGTTTAACTCAAAAAGAGTTAAACTTTGAGGTACTTTTAGATAATCGTTAAAGATTAACCTAAAAATGGGTTAGCGTAAAGAGCGATTAATGCAACAACTAGTGCATAAATAACTTGCGCTTCGATCATTGCTAAAGCGATGAACATTGTAGTCATAAGTTTAGCACCTAGACCTGGGTTACGTGCAGTACCAGCGATAGTTGCAGCAGCAGTGTGACCCATACCGATAGCACCACCAAGTGCAGCTAAACCAAGACCTAGACCAGCAGCGATCATAGAGTAAGCTTTAAGAGTTTGGTTAGCAACTTCACCCTCGTTAGCTAAAAGTGCAGCAGAAAATGCTACTAAAAGAAAAAGAATTTTTTTCATAATATATCCTTAAAAGTATTACAATCCGTTCGGATAGCGTAACCTCATCACAAGATGAAGCAACCTAAACATAAATGCTCAGATTTCCCTACTAGAAATTGATAGCGCAATTTTACAAGAGAAGTGCTAAATAAAAACTTATACTGCTAAAGTTTTTATTTTTCTGATACTAACTTTGAATCAAATCTGTTTTTCACATCCAAAAAGCTGTCAAGATTTTCAAAGAAGAGATCAATTAAATCGGGATCGAAATGTTTCCCTCGCTCCTCTCTAAAAAGTTCAAGTATTTTCTCAAGTTCCCATGCTTTTTTATACACCCTGTCGTGTCCTAAAGCATCAAATACATCGGCAACAGCAGTGATACGACCGAAAATATGGATATCACTCTCTTTTGTGCCTTGCGGATAACCTGTTCCATTCCATTTTTCATGATGGGTATATGCTACCATTGCAGAAGCTTTAAGAATGTCTCTTTCTGAGTGTTTAAGCATCTCATACCCTATTTCGGCATGTGTCTTCATAACCTCATACTCTTCGTCTGTTAATTTACCCGGTTTGTTTAAAATACTATCCGGTATACCTACTTTTCCAATATCATGCATTGGACTTGCTTGTTTTAGTAAAATAGCTTCCTCTTCACTTAGACCATAATACTTTGCCAACATATAAGAGTACTCAGCAACCCTTCGAACATGATCTCCAGTTTCTTTACTACGAGTTTCACCGATTGCACCCATTTTTTCCACTACTTCTTTTTGAGTGTTTACAATCTCTTCATTAAGTCTATAAATATCTGTTACGTCAAACATCACTTGTATAAACTCTACAATTTCACCACTTGTATCTTTAACAGGATAAAATAGTGTCTTTGTAATAAATTCGCTTTTGTCTTTTGCAATATTGGTAATAACTTCTTTTACAGTCTTTTTACTCATTAAAGTATGAAGTATCTGATCACATAAACCTTTTTCTTGATGTTTTTTATGTCTAATATCTCCACAGTTTCTGCCAACAAGTTCTTTTCTTGTATATTTACTGAGTTTAAGGAACTTGTCATTTACATATTTAATATTGTTATGAACATCTGTTCTTAAAACAGCAGTTGATAGGTTGATTGCCTCTTCATATTGTTTAAAGTAATAGAGATTCTCTTCCAAGTTCTCTCTAGAAGACAATACTTCATTTTGCAGAATCTGTTTTACGGCTTCAAGTTTGGTTACATCATTTCTAATACCTATATATTCTCTAAAGCTTCCATCTTTATAATAAATAGGAGCTACTTCAGAAACCACCCAATAATCAGCCCCCTCTTTTGTTCTGTTTTTCACCAGTCCTTTCCATATTTTTCCTGACTGAATCGTCTTCCACATATCTTTGAAAAGTTTAGAATCGGTATCTGGATGTCGCACAATATTATGAGGTTTTCCAATGAGTTCATCCCGTGTATATCCTGAAATCTTTTCAAAGTTTTTATTTACGTCGGTAATCTTACCCCCACTGTCCGTAGTTGAAAAAATTGATGCTGAGGCTACCGCATTTTTAAACTGTTCCAAGTAATGGATATTTTCATCAAGATCTTTACTCGTCTCTTTAATCAAGGTTGTTAAAGCAGATAAACGTACCTCTTCATCACTCACTTCTTCTTCTGTTATATCCATATCCAGACTATTTGAATTCTCTTCATTTTCATTCAATGTAACGTATGTTGTAGTAATATTTAAAAGATTGTTATCACAACTAACACTGTTATGAAAAAATTCACCATATGTTATAAAACCTGAACTTACTCCAATAGAGTTGAGTGTTTTTATCTCTTTGTTTAAAAAGTTTCCAAGCATCTGACGTCTTGCCCCACAAGTATAAACAAAGGTTGCTTCATTAACTTTCTGATTATGTGCTTTTAAGTGCTCAATATTTTTATGTTCAATCGTACCAAGGTCTGCAAAACCAAATCGTACATATTGACCTTCTGGTATATTACCTGCAAATGTAATGCTTCCCTCTTCATAATTAAATCCTACAAGTGCTCTTGCAACTTCGGTGTCTCCAATATTAAGCACTAATGGGAACTGGGAACCGTGTTTTAATAAGTCATCACGAACCGTTTTACCTAAATATTTTTCAAAAATATCAATTACAGGTACATGATCAAGTTCATACACCGTAGGTCCGATTGCTTTTGTTACAAGCATCTCTTTACCGATCGTTTCCCAATTAAATAAGTAGTCTGCATTTACTTTCAAAACTTTAGAATCTATGATTGCAAATACGATATCACTATCGTCATTATCACTAGAGCTTATGTAGTTAGAATGAAACTTAAAATCATCGCCGGCATTACCGCCAACAACAACTAAATTTGGATTCTCTTTAGCAAGTCTTTGAAGTAGTTCGGATGCATCAATTTTAAAAGTGTTTGCAAATGCGATCAGGAGTTTTGTATCATCGGTAATATAATGTAGTTTTAAATCGTTAATGATCTCTTCTGTGGAACTATCATAGTAACCTATATTTTTAACACTAGAGTTCTCAAAAACTGAAAATGATAAAATTATTTTATTATCCGATATTTGCCCGTCATGTACTATACCGGCGGTTGTAGCAGTAATTATCGAAGCATTCTCTAGTAAAGATTTAAGCTCATTTTTGATTTTTGAAATCTCTATATAGAGTTTGTTTGAAGTAAAAAGCTGTACCAATATTTTAGTATGATCATCAAACTGAAAATTTTGACTAATAAACTTCTCTAAATCATCTTTATTAGTATATTCATAATTGATTTGTTTCATCAAAACCCCGCTTTTTTATTTTACCGCTATTTCAATCAGAATCTTTAAAATTTAATTATTTTATCATACAAATAATACCACATTCTCTATTTGTTAGCCTAAAAATAATACATCAGGACTATTTTTTAAATTTTGAATCTATTTAATAAGTCGCATATTGGGCGAATGTAGCGTATATGTAGAAGCTTTATACTTTAAGGAGATTCCTCTACAATTGAAATATACACATACTATTCCATACTGTAGATGATTAAAAGTTAGCCCAACTGAGAGTTGGGCAAAAAGAGATTTAGATAAGAGGGGAAATCTTAGGAGATTATACCATTGATAAAGAGATTTTATTCCCTTTAAACTCAATGATTTCTACTGTCACTTTGTCACCTTCATTTAACACATCTTTAACATTTTCTACTCTATCTTTAGAGATTTTAGAGATATGTAACAGTCCGTCTGTACCATCTGGAAGTTCAACAAAAGCACCAAAATCAACTATACGCTTTACAGTACCTTCATATTTGTCACCAACTTCGTACTTGATTTTTGCTACTTTTGGTTTTGAGACAATAGAGTTGATATGCTCTTTTGCACCTTCAATACCCGCTTTATTTGTACCTGTAATTTTAACTTTGCCCTCTTTTTTATCTATATCGATAGCAACTTCAAACTTCTCGATAATTTCACGGATAGTTTTTCCTGCCTGACCGATAATCTCACCGATAAAACTAGGATCGATATGGAAGAAATCAGTTGTTGGAAGTACACCGTCATTGAACTCGATTTTGCTTTGAGCTTCAAGCATAATGTCGATAATGTGAGTACGACCCTCTTTTGCTTGGTAAAGTGCCTCTTTTAAAACTTCCAGTGAGATACCACCAAGTTTTATATCCATCTGCATAGCAGTGATTCCGTCTTTTGAACCCGTTACTTTAAAGTCCATATCACCGTCGTGATCTTCAAGTCCCATAATATCTGAAAGAATAGCATACTTGTCACCTTCACTTACCATACCCATCGCAATTCCGGCAATAGTATCTGAAGTATCGATATCAGCAGCTTTAAGTGCCATATATCCACCACATACAGTAGCCATTGAACTTGAACCGTTTGACTCTAGAATCTCAGAAACTAAACGGATAGTTTTTCCGTCTGTGTCTACGATCGGCTCTAACGCACGTTTAGCTAAATTTCCGTGACCGAGTTCACGACGCTTTGTTCCCATGATCGGGCTTGCTTCACCAACAGAGAAACCTGGGAAGTTATAGTGCACCATAAAGTTTTCGTTTTGTGTACCTTCATCAGTCAATGTTTCAAACATTTGCGCATCTTTTGGCCCACCTAATGTAAGTACTACAAGAGCCTGTGTTTGTCCACGTGTAAACAGACAAGATGCATGAGCGGCAGGAAGTACGTTTGTATCGATCGTAATTGGTCTTACCTCATTTAAAGCTCTTCCGTCTGCACGCACTTTTTCGTTAAGAATTTGAGAACGAACTTGAAGTTTTTTTACACTCTCGATTGCAGCTTTTAACTCTGATTCATCCCAATCCTCTTTTGTTTCTAAGATTGATTTTCTTAAGTTTCTAAGAGCTGAAGAACGTTCAGATTTTGCCATCTGGTTCATTGCATCTTTAATATCCGTCATATGGTTTTGCTCTACATAACTTACCATCTCTTCATTAAGCGGATTAACATTTAACTGTAATGGCATCGCCTCTTTTTGAAATGGTGCAAAACTCTCTTCATATTTGCTGTTTGCTTCAAATAAAACCTCTTGAGTTTTTCCAAGGATTTCAATCAGCTCATCTTCTGCAAGAGCATTTGAAAGGTGTGTATCTATCACAACACCGCCCATACCTGCATTGATAGGATCAAGCATAGGCTCGATGCTAGGCTCAACTTCTACGTTTTCACTACCGATTGAACGCATCTCAATCATTAAAAGATCCTCTTTTGTCCCTGAAAGGTAAAGATCTAATGTTGAGTTGTTTAACTGTGAAAGTGTTGGATTTAAAACTAATTCACCGTCAATTTTAGCAGCACGAACAGCACTTACACTTCTGTTAATATCAATATCTGAAACATATAAAGCAGCTGATGCAGCATTAAGTGCCAATACTTGTAAATCAGCTTCTTTATCTACACTAAACACCATGATAGTTATCTGTGTCGGATGTCCAAACCCTTTTGGAAATAGAGGACGTAAACTTCTATCTACGATTCTTGACGTAAGTGTTTCAAAATCACTCGGTTTTGCTTCACGTTTAAAAAAACCTCCAGGGATTTTTCCCGCTGCATACGTTTTTTCTATATATTGTACAGTAAGTGGTAAAAAGTCTTCACTTACCGTTTCATTCTCTTCAATAACAACTGTTGCCAGTATTACAGTATCTCCAGATTTTAACCAAGCAGCACCATTTGCTTGGCGTGCTACATCGTTAAAGCTATATTCTTCTATTTTATTTTTTAATTCTACATTTACATCGTATTTCATTTATTTTCCTCTAAAATTTTTTCTACAGTTTCGTCATCTACTTTTTCTAATTTTTTATAGTAAAGTCCAGTTTCTACATAATCATCAATTTCATGCAGAAAGAATATATCATCTACAAAAGTTTCCAAAGTTTCCAGTACATCACTTGGAATCACAGGGACAGCTATGTAAACTGCTTTTGGAGATTGTGCTAACACCGTCTTTAAAGCAGTCATCAACTTCGTACCGGTTTCACTTCCTTCATCAATTAAAAGAACTATCTTATCTTTCATAGATGCAAAAGGTCGTCCTTTTCTAAACTTATATATATTGCTAAGTATACCCTCTTCATGCTTTCTATGTGCTTCACCATAGACATAATCGAGTTTAATTTCAAAAGACTCGATCAGGTTCTCCTGGATAACAATCTCTTCTGTTTCACTTACACGTGCAACTTCACATTCAGGATTGTTTGGTGCCATAATTGGTTCTAAAAAAAGGATATCTATACGGTTTTTTAGTCTTCCTCTGATATAGGTACTTAGCTCTAAACCGCCATGAGATACGGCGATCAATTCCCATCGCTCATCTTTAAGCTTGTTCATAGGGATCACTTCGGTAAGTTTTTTAGCGGCATCTTGTCTGTTTTGTAATATCTCTTTATACTGTTTCATTTTAATTACTCACTTGCTCTTCTAACTTATACTCTATCAGAGCATTATTTGGATCAGGTTTCATAAACGGTTTTAACACTACACTTATAAATACATACCTGTCTTTGATCGAAGAAGCATCTCCGTTTGCATCCAAAATAGGTCTTGTATTTTCACTATATTTTACACCGAAATCCCAACATCTCTTTTTATACATAAATCCGACTGACGCTGTTTTTACCTGTTTTAGTTCAATATCATAATTATATATTGCAGAAAAACTGTAATGTCTATTGTAATCATACTCTAATGATGATGTTAAATACTTTGTAAAAGGATCTTCTAGTGTATTTACTTTTGCTATATCATACTTAAATAGATGAGATAGGTCTAACTTTAGTCCGTAATCATTATACGTTATAGAGTTGAAAATTTTTGTAAAACGATGCTGTTGATAATTATAAAACATATTATTATAAAAAGAAAGATGTTTGCTCAATTTATAATCTAATTCATTTTCAAGCTCACCCAGTTTGTCTTTCCCTGTTTCATATGAAAGTTGTTGAGAAAGTCTGTGGTAAAGAAATTCATTCGCTGCACTATCGAAAAAATATTGTGTAAAGTCTAGGTATGCTTCATTGTCTATTGCATTAATATTATAAAACTCACATCTTGCATCGTTTTGATTCTCCTCTAGGGAACAAAAATCAGCAACTTCATCATAATAACCTGTTTGCACACTTTGATCAAATCGGTTATATCTTGCAGAAAATCCCATAACATGTATGAAATCATCAAACGCTTTTGTGAGTTGCGTAGAAACACTCAAAGTATGATAGTTTCTTAAGAAGTATCCATCTTGATATTCGTAGTTTGGTAATGCAGTAGTAGATCCGCGAAATGCAGAGTGCTGCATATAGATATTAGCTTTATATGCAAGGTTCAAATATTCATCAAATAGATCTGTTTGCAGAGTAACAGGCAGATTAATATCTGTTTGCACTACACTCGTATCTATTCGTCTATAGATATTTTTACTCTGCCCATCTAAAGAATAAAGGAGATGATCTTTTAAAAATGTGTCTAAATAATAATGGTAATGCAGAGTCGGCAGCTGCTGTAGTACATTTGCATTCGTCTCTTGTTCTAAATCTTGATAGTATTTAAAATATGTTGCGATATAGTTATCATCAGTATTATAAAAAGCATTGATTCGAGAAAGAACTTGGTTTGACGTTACCTGTGATTGCGCACTGTTTGAAGCGAGGTTAATATACTCAACATCATTCATATGACTCACATCAACATATAGGCCTGACTGCCCCTCTAGTTCTGTTGCAAACCATTGATTAAGAACGTCACTATTTTCATATTTAAAGTTCACACCGTAATGTTTATCATTTTTTAAACTGATTAAACTTGAGTTTAAATAAGAATCATACTCTTTAAAGTAACCTAGATTTATCTCACCTTTAGAGGTTTGAGAGTCAACGAAACGAAATTTTGAGTAAATCCCGTTTCCTCTGTTTGTACGTGCTTGTGGTTTTAGCTCTAAATCCCACCAGTTTTGCTCTGCGATATATATAGGTTGTTCATAATAGAACCCTTCTGTTGAAGAGAGTCCTAGAGAAGGCATTAACAAACCTGTTCTACGTGTTGTATCTAAAGAGTACCCAAAGTACGGTGTATAAAATATAGGAATATCATAAAAATAGAATCTTGCATTATAGAGGTTCAGCCATTTTGTCTGAGCATTATAATCTGATGAGCTAAATGCCATTTTCCAAAGCGGATCAATTGGATTACATCCACTTACCATTCCGCTTTCAACATCTATATCATAATCTTTGGCATACCCGCTTTTACCGCTCATCCATACTTCTGAAGAGGTATCTAGCATATAAAACGGTTTAAACTCTTTCTCTTTTTTTGCTAAATTAAGTCTTGCATATTCTCCTAGAAGTTTATAGTTACCTTTGTAGTTCACTTTTATATTATCAAACAATTCGAGATCAGAAGTATCTCTGTTATATATTGCTCTTTTTGCCGTTAAAAAATAATCTTGATATATAACAGTTACACCATTCTCGGCAAATACCGTAGAACCGTTTGTATCCATATGTGAAGCATACACTTCAACCTTCGATGAAGCATAAACCGAAGATAATAAAAGTGTAAAAAGGAGGAGAGTTTTAAGCATCTATAACCAAAGTTTTTGCAGTTTTATCATGCCATGTCTGGCGAGCCGGGTCCATCATACCCCATAAAAATCCGAGGTATAAAAACATCTCACTAATCACTCTAAAAATAGCACGATTAAGTGAACTGAGTACATTAGGATTATCTAATGTTCTAATCTCTATCACTTTAATTTTCATCACAAGTTTACCGATAGTTGCACCGTACTGCATTACAAAGAATGCTTGATACACTATCTTCATCATCATAAACTCTAGAACGAACTGGTTTGTCGTATTTATCCACTCTTCAATTGTAGTAGCTGCTGCAAAGTTATCGTACAATGCAATTATAAGTAAAAAAGAGAGCAACATCTCATCTATAAAAAAAGCCATCGCCCTTTTTTTTGTATCGGCTAAAGTTAAACCTTCACGATGTAATGTACTCTCTATATCTTCGTTCAAAATATTTCCTATAACGCTTGATATGCTATATCTGTTCTAAATTTTTTCCCGGCAAAATGCACCTGGCCACATCTTAAATATGCTCTGTCTCTAGCTTCTTTGATTGTATCACCAAGACCTATACAAAGTAAAACTCTTCCACCTGTCGCATAAAGCTTATCATCCTCTTTAGAAACACCTGCAAAAGAGATATGTGTATATTTTTCAATATCTTCATGATGAACATCATCTAAGATAATCTCTGCCGGTGTTGAACTTCCGTACGGATAGTTCTCACTAGCCATTACAATACCAACTGCATATTGTTTAGAGAAACTCACCTCAATCTCACCTAAACGGTTTGTTGCAGCTTTATAGAACATATCGCTTACACTTGAAGTCATAAGCGGCATTAAAATTTCACATTCAGGATCACCGAAACGTACATTAAACTCTAGTGTGATAGGCTCACCGTTTACAACCATAATTCCAATGAAAAGTACACCTTCAAAAGGAGCACCTTCAGCTTTCATACCATCAAGTGTCGGGCGGATAATTCTATCTTTTACTTTTTGGTAGAGAGTTTCGTCTACAAGCGGTGTTGGAGCATATGCACCCATTCCACCCGTGTTTGGACCAGTATCGCCATCACCTATACGTTTGTGGTCTTGTGCAGCAGGAAGTAAAATATAGTCATCACCGTCACATACTGCAAACATTGAAAGCTCATATCCGTCTAAGAACTCTTCAACGATAACTTTCTTTCCTGCATCACCGAATGCTTTTCCGCTGAGCATCTCACCGATAGTCTTTTTAGCTTCATCATGTGACTGCGCAATAATTACACCCTTACCGCCACAAAGCCCGTCAGCTTTTACAACGATAGGTGTACTTAGTGTATCTGTAAATTTATAAAGTTCTTCGATCGAGTCACTCTCAATATAAGCGGCCGTAGGGATATTGTACTTCGCTAAGAAGTTTTTCATATAAACTTTAGAACCCTCTAGCTGTGCAGCTTCTTTACTTGGTCCGAAAATTGTCAAACCGTTTGCTTTAAAAATGTCTACAACACCGTCAACTAGTGGAGCTTCAGGTCCAACAATTGTAAGTTCTATTTCATTGGCTTTTGCCCATGATGCAAGTTCATTATAATCTTTAATATCGATATTTGTACCAAGTTTATCTGTTGCACCGTTTCCAGGTTGAAAGAACAATTCATGCCCGGCATTTTCATTATCAATTGCCAAACCTATAGAATACTCACGACCACCAGAACCTAAAATCAAAATTTTCATTCACTTCTCCACTAAAAAATATAATGAACCTAGCTGTTTGCTAAACTCAGTATATTTTTCTTCTTTTATAATTTGAGGGGATTGTAAGGACTTAAGTCCTTGCCTCTAATAACAGGCTTTGTCACTATTTAGCTCTCACCAAATAGTAGCCCAGATGGCCGTCACACTAATGGCTTTGGTTCTAGAAAGCCTAATTTGTGTGAAGGGAGACCCGTTTTAGGCGGCAATTTCTCGGCAGAGTTAACATACCTCAAACAAAACCACCGACACACAACAGGTCTACAGGTTCACGATATGAATATGTAGAACCCTCATATATGTGCTGGCACGAGCCATCCAGACTATTAATAATATTATACAAAAAATTAGTTGATTTTTCTTTGAAACTAGAGTGTTTTTGCTATTTTGACACAACTCTCAATAGTTGTTTCACCGGAGATCACAAAGTTAACATTTTTTGGTAAAGATTTTGCCGTTGTTTTCCCTATTACTACCACTTTTTGGGTTTGTTTTATCTGATTATTTTGCAAAAAACATTTTACACTTGAGGGGGATGTAAAAATGAGTATTCCATCCTCTTCTACTTGGGGCGTTTTAATCTCTTTGGAACAGGAGGTTTCATACACAATAGCTTCATCTATTATGTATCCATCGTTTTTAGAGTTCTCAACAAAATTCGATGCCACCTCTTTTGCTCTGAGATACAACCATTTTGTATCTTGTGGATATCTTTGAATAACCTGTATTAAATTATCCCCGTAACCACTTCCAAGCTCTAAAACTTTTCCCCCTAATTCTTGATAACTTTTTGCACTTTGCAAAGAGACACATAAAGCAGGGAGTTTTATATAACTTTCTCGTTCATACCCCTCAAGAGCCTTGGCAACTTGTTTTGATGTAATAATTAAATAATCGTAGTTCGAAAAATCGATTGAAGGTGTAAAAAGTGTTGTATCTAAAGAGTTTATATGGATAGTATCGGGATATGAAGATGTAGAAAAAAGGTAGATATTTTTAGACATAAGAGAAAGCCTTTTGGCTTACTCCCATTCGATAGTAGCCGGCGGCTTACTACTAATGTCATATACAACTCTATTAATACCGTCAACTTCGTTGATAATTCTTCTAGAGATTCTCTCTAGTAAGTCATGCGGCAAGTGCGCAAATGTTGCTGTCATACCGTCAACCGCTTCAACTACACGTACACAAATAGTGTTGTCATAAGTTCTGTTATCACCCATAACACCAACAGATTTTACGTTTAGTAAAACTGTAAATGCTTGCCAAGTTCTTGTGTAGTAACCGCTTGCTTTAAGCTCGTCTAACATAATTACGTCAGCTTCACGAAGCAGATCAAGATCAGCTTGGTTAACATCACCCATAATACGGATTGCAAGACCTGGACCAGGGAATGGATGACGGTTAATCATAGACTCAGGAAGACCTAACTCTAAACCGATTTTACGAACTTCATCTTTGAAAAGTTCACGTAAAGGCTCAATCAGTTCAAAATCCATCCAATCAGGAAGACCACCAACATTATGGTGAGACTTAATAACTTCAGATGGTCCGTTTACAGAGATAGACTCGATAACGTCAGGGTAAAGTGTCCCTTGCGCTAAGAATTTAATACCGTCATGTTTTTTTGCTTCTTGCTCAAATACTTCAATGAAAGTATGACCGATAATTTTACGTTTTTGCTCAGGATCAGAGATACCGGCAAGACGACCTAAAAATAGATCAGCTGCATCTGCAACTACTAAAGGAGCTTTAAGATTTACTTTAAAGATCTGTTCAACTTGCTCACGCTCACCTTTACGTAAAAGACCGTTGTCAACAAATACAGGGATAAGTTGATCACCAATCGCTTCGTAAAGCATTGCAGCAACAACTGAACTATCAACTCCACCACTTAAACCACAAAGAACTTTACCGTCACCAACTTTTTCTTTGATGATTCTGATTTGCTCTTTTAAGAAGTGTTCCATTTTCCACTTCTCATCAACACCACAAATCTTCTTTGCGAAGTTACGAAGCATTAAGTAACCCTCTTCCGAGTGTTGTACTTCTGGGTGGAATTGCATTGCATATACATTTCTTTCTTCATTTGCGATAGCTGCAAATGGAGAATTTGCTGAAGTTGCGATCACTTCAAAACCTGCAGGAAGTTCATCAACTCTGTCAGAGTGAGACATCCATACAATACGGTCATTGTCACAATCTTCAAAAAGTTTTGATGCATTTGTTTCGTAATTATTGATACTTAATTCTGCTTTTCCATATTCATGGTGATCAGAACGGATAACACTTCCACCGAAGTCAACAGCAATTCTTTGCATACCATAACAGATACCAAGAACAGGGATACCCATTTCGTATACACCTTGATCTACTTCATAAGCATCTTTGTTATAAACTGAAGATGGACCACCTGAAAGAATTACACCTTTAGGATTTTTTGCTTTAATATCTTCTACCTTTGTATGGTAAGGAAGAATTTCACAATAGATTTGATCTTCACGAAGACGGCGAGCTATAAGCTGAGTATATTGAGAACCAAAGTCCAATACAATAATGCTAACATTTGTCATTAAAATGCCTTTAAAGATAATTAATTGTGAAAGGATACTATAAAAAAGATTAAGATTTGATGAGTAAAAAAAGTGAAGTAGTTATTGAGGCTTAGTAAAGCCCCATAACCTCAAATTGTAAATACCAGATAACGATAGATACTAAATAACCTACAAGGATAGTCCAAGCATGTTTCATATGTGCACCGAATGTATAGATACCATGAAGTCTACCCATTACACCAACACCTGCAGCTGAACCAAATGAGATTAAACTACCACCAATACCTGCTGTCATTGTAACAAGCATCCATTGATCCAGTCCCATCTCTGGAGATGATTTTAATATAGCACTCATAACCGGAACATTATCTACTATTGCAGAAAGGAAACCAACACCGATATTTGATGCTGTTGAACCCATCATTCCATAAAGATCGTGAATGTAGTGTAAGAAACCTAAAAAGTGTAAAGCACCAACTGCTGAAAGGATACCAAAGAAGAAAAGAAGTGTGTCATTTTCTACTTTTTGCATATTTACAAAGATATTAAAACTTTGTCTTCCTCTTTTTGTAAGAAATACAGAATACATTTTAAGAATTGCCAGACCAAACATCATACCCCACATTGCCGGGAAATGGAAAAACTGGTGACCAAGAACTGCGATTGTAATAGTAGCTACACCAAGATATACAGTCCCCATTGCACCATCTAAAAGCTCAGGTTTTTTCTCTGTACTCGCATCAAATTCAGGTTGCCCTTTTGGAACTGACATAGAAAGAAGATAAGCAGTTACTAACCAACCAGTAACTGATGCCGGGAATAAGTATAAGAAATCAACAAATGTACCTTTACCTGCTGTCCATGCCATTAGAGTTGTAATATCTCCAAACGGTGACCAAGCACCACCCGCATTTGCCGCAACAACAATATTTATCGCACCTGGAACTAAGAAAGAAAGGTTTTTCTTATCGATTGTAAAAAGTACAGTTGAAAGGATAAGTGCAGTTGTTAAGTTGTCTGCAACCGGAGAGATAAAAAATGCTAAAAGACCTGTTAACCAATACAGTTTTTTATATGTATAACCCTTAGATACAAGTTTATACTTCATAAGATCAAATACACCGCGTTCTATCAGTGTCTCAATAAATGTCATAGCAACAAACAAGAAGAAGAAAATTTCAGCGATCTCTAAAATTAAAGTCTCAAGCTCATCGTGTAAACCACTTGGATTCATTCCATTGATCGCAAAATAGATCCCAACTAACATAAACATAAATGTACCCGCAAAAAGTGCAGGTTTTGCTTTATTTACTTCGAACTTTTCCTCTGCAGCAATAAAATAATATGCTACGATAAATACAATTAAACTTAACCAACCTACCCATGTTGTAGCTAAGTTTATATCTGTTGCTGCATGAGCAACTGCATTTGCAGTAGTTTCAACCACCGAACTGTTTTCCATCTAATTCTCCTCTTGTATGGTGTGTACACCTATCGATTCTGTTCTATTTAACGCTGAGAGTACAATCTCTCGAGCAGTTAGTAAACGAAATTTTAACAGTTTACCAATTTTTTCATTTAAAAGAGCATTAATTGTCTCTAAAGCGTCGGTTAAACCCCTCTTCGTACGAATAATTGAGACATTTTCCCACATTATTTTACGCAGTTGATTCTTTTTCGCTTTATCATCTTTATAACTCATCACCTCATCTTCAATACCAAACTCTGTGATCTGGTCATTGAAGTTATTGTTTTCTAAAATATCATCAACTGCTATTTTTGCAAAAACCAAACCTTCAAGTAAAGAGTTTGATGCAAGTCTATTTGCACCGTGAACTCTTGTTGAAGCCACTTCTCCAACAGCATAAAGCCCTTCGATATTTGGCACCCTACCTTTTAGGTCTGTTTTTATACCGCCGATTGCATAATGAAATGCCGGTGAAATAGGTACTCTCTGCTCTGGAACTTTAAACCCTAAAGCACGCATATTTTTATAAATATTTGGAAATCTATGAGCAAAATACTCTTCACTGAAATTATCAAAATTGAGATAAATATTCAAACCTGTTTTCTTTCTGTACAGATAGATAGATTTACTTACAATATCACGAGAAGCAAGCTCGCCGCGTTCATCATATTCAAATAAAAAACGCTTTCCGTTTTCATCTGTAATGGTTGCACCCTCACCACGAAGAGCTTCTGTTAAAAGCATCTTTTGTGCATTAGAAGAATTTACAAACACTGTCGGGTGAAACTGCAACATCTCCATGCGATCAAGTTCGATCCCTTTCATAACACAAAGACCTTGCATATCTGCACTTATACACGGTGCATTAGTATGATACTCATAAAGGGAACCTACACCCCCACTTGCAATAATTACATTATCTGCATAGATATTTTTTGTCTCTCTGTGATCGAGTACCGTTACACCGTAACACTTGTTGTCTTTGATAAGAAGATCGACTACACGTGCATCACTGAGCATTGCGTGTTTATTTTGAG
Source organism: Sulfurimonas sp. hsl 1-7 (assembly GCF_030577135.1). Classification (NCBI taxonomy): domain Bacteria; kingdom Pseudomonadati; phylum Campylobacterota; class Epsilonproteobacteria; order Campylobacterales; family Sulfurimonadaceae; genus Sulfurimonas; species Sulfurimonas microaerophilic. The sequence continues at coordinate 46,016 of NZ_JAUIRR010000003.1, forward strand.
AAAGCAAAAAGAAATGGAGGTATCTTCCCGTTGCATCACCGCCTGCATGGACAATTCTTTCACAAGAGTGTGCAGCTTCTTTCGTGTAAAGTATATGTCCTTCATTGTCTTTATCAAATTCAAAACCGTTATTGACAAGATCATCAATCGCTTCGATCGAATGTTCACTTAAAACTTTTACCGCTTCTTCATCACAAAGACCGTCACCTGCTGCTAAAGTATCTTTTACATGGAGAGGGATATCGGCTTCATCACGAGCCAAAGCGATCCCCCCTTGTGCATAAAAGGTGTTACATTTAAAAGTTTCACGCTTGTTAATGATCAAAACTTTTTTATCTTCGGGTAACTTCATAGCGGCGTAGAGTCCTGCAACTCCTGCACCTACTATTATTACATCATATTTATACATTTAGTTACAACTCTCATTATTATCAAATTTTTTCTCTTGCATGTGAAACTCAACATTCTCATCACTTTGTGGAGCTGCTTTTTCATAATAAGGGGGCGCTTTATAACCGCATCCACTCATACTTAACAAAAAGCTTGTTATAATTAGCATATGAAAAATGCTACTGATATTATAAAAATTATTCAAAATCAACCTCAGTTTTCTAAACTATCTCATTTTCATTGCATAAAAAAGATACAGTCTCTTTTTAATCTACCACTCCAAAAGATGGTAAAATTTGCCTACATAAAAAATCAAACACTTTTTTTTGTGCTAAATCATCCTGGGGCTAAACAAGAGTTTGATAATAATATACAATCTATTAAAAGCGCTTTAAAGTTTGTCACTCCTGATGAGTGTAAGGAGCTTTCTATCATAGATATAAGAGCTTTCGTAACACATACCCCAAGTTTTAAACCTCCAAAGCCGTTAGTAAAAGAAACTGCTCCCCATTACACAGAAAGAGCAAGCGGTGAGATTTCAGTAGATATAAAAGATGAAAGGTTAAACCAACTTGTCAAATCAATTTTTGACATTATAAAAGAGAAAAATGGATCTTAAAAGCACGATCAAACAACTCCCCACATCTCCCGGGATCTACCAATATTTCGATAAAAATGGCAGGCTCTTATATGTAGGAAAAGCAAAAAATCTTGCCAACAGAGTAAAGAGTTACTGGCATTTTACACCTGAACTTCGTCCAAACCCGACACTCTCTGCAAGAATCACTAAGATGCTGCATCAGACAATCTCTTTGGAGTATATTGTAGTAAACTCTGAGCATGATGCTTTGATCCTGGAAAACTCTCTGATCAAACAACTTCATCCAAAATACAATATCCTGCTGCGCGATGATAAAACATATCCATATATCTATCTCGATAACTCGGAAAAATATCCCAGATTAGATATAACAAGAAAAATAATCAACTCAAAAGAGATCACCTACTTCGGCCCCTACTCTGTAGGTGCAAGAGATATTTTAAATTCGGTCTACAATATAGCGAAACTCGTCCAAAAAAAAGGGTGCCTGCGTTCTAAAAAACTGTGTCTGTATTACCAGATCGATAAATGTTTAGGACCGTGTGAGCTCCCTATATCTAAAGAGCGTTACCAACAAGAAGTTGATTTAGCCGTTTCTCTAATCAAAAATAAAAAAACGCTGATCAAAAAACTGCAAGAGAAGATGGAGTTTTATGCTGAAGAACTTCGTTTTGAAGAAGCAGCAGAACTCCGTGATACGATCGATAAAATTTCTCGTTCGGAAATCAATTCCGAAATAGATTTTGCAAGCAATGAAAACTTCGACATATTTGTTGTAGAGCATAATGAAGTGCGTGCGGTACTTGTTAAAATATTTATGAGAAACGGGAAAATCATCTCCTCTTCCCATGACTATATCAATTTAAATGAAGGTTTTGATGAAAATGAGATTTTTACGCAGGCTTTAGTAGACTTTTATAAAGATGAAAAGCCACCTATTGTAGCCCCGATACTTGTAAATATGGATTTTGAAGACAAAAACTTAATTGAAGAACATTTAAGTCAGGTATTTGAGAAAAAAACTTCGCTCTCTGTACCTCAAAGGGGAAAGAAAAAAGACTTGGTATCTTTAGCCCTACTCAATGCACAAGAGCTTCTTAAAAAACAGAATAATACAAATCAAAAACTACTCCAAGAGATCAAAGAGTTATGTCATTTAGAAGTGATTCCAAACAGAGTTGAAGTATTTGACAACTCTCATATGGCTGGAATGGCTACGGTTGGAGCTATGATAGTTTACGAAAACGGGAAGTTTGATAAAAAATCGTACAGAACTTACCATCTTGAAGCTAAAGATGAATATGCCCAAATGAGAGAAACACTCTCAAGAAGAGTTGAGAGTTTCATAAAAAACCCGGCTCCTGATCTTTGGGTTCTTGACGGAGGGGCTACGCTTTTAAAACTAGCACTCGATATTTTAGAATCAAACGGCGTAACGATAGATGTAATTGCTATATCGAAAGAAAAGATTGATGCTAAAGCACATCGTGCAAAAGGGAAAGCAAAAGATATTATCTACACAAAAGATGAAACTTATAGACTTCAAGAATCTGACAAAAGACTTCAATGGATTCAAAACCTTAGAGACGAAGCACACCGTTCGGCAATCACCTTTCATAAGAAAACGAAACTTAAACTTGATCAAGAGAGCAAACTCTTAAGTTTACACGGTATTTCTGCCCCAAAAATCCAAAAATTACTCAATCATTTCGGAACTTTTGAAAATATAAAAAGTGCTTCTGTAGAGGATTTAACGACAATTTTGAACAAAAAAGATGCAAAAAACATCAAATTGCTTTATAAATAAGTTTTATTTTTATTTCCTTATGATATATTTGTGACAATTCTAAAATTTTTGCTAACTATAAGGTTTAGAGATGGAAAAAGTGACTCCTATTGATGAAGAGTACATGTTTGATGATTTGGTCATAGTAAGTCAAACAGATGAAAAAGGTATTATCACTTATGCAAACAAGGCATTTTGTGAAGTTTCTGGTTATAGTGTAGAAGAGCTTGTGGGACAACCGCATAATATCATTCGACATCCAGATATGCCCGCAGCCGCATTTGAAAAAATGTGGAGTACTATTCAAGGTGGCCAAGCATGGAACGGTATTGTAAAAAACCTGAGAAAAGATGGTAAATACTACTGGGTAGATTCAGAAGTCTTACCTATCAAAGATAGCGATGATAATATCACCGGCTTTATCGCTGCAAGGCGTGCCGCATCAAGAAAAGATATAGTGGATACTGAAGAAGCTTATCAAAAAATGTTAGAAGCAGTAGAGAAATAAGGGGTTATGATGCTGATATATAATTATAAAAAAGAGTTTATAGGAATCGATGAAAAGGACTTAAAAACGTTAGGAGTTGAGGACTTAGCTCAATTACGTACAGAAGCTGCTGATTTTGCTGATCTTTTTGTAAAAACACCTGGATATGTACATAACTTCCAACATGTGCACTGGATCGACTATATCGCTTGTGCTGATTCTACTGAACAACCTAAAGTTGTAATCAATGCAAAAGGCAACCTTTTTAAAGCAGATGTAACTATAGCTACATGTTACCTTGCAGACAACCCTGTAGAAAAAGCTTATCTTGTCAACCTTAACCACTTAAGAGTTCTTACAGATGCAGAAAAGAGTACAATCTCCGGAGATATACTTGACAAACATCCATCTACAGCAGCTACTGAAATTACTCCTATCCATTTTGAAAGCGTTACTACACCGACACAACCACAACCTACTATTACCGAAGAGGTTTTAGAAGATGAATACGATACAAGTGCAATAGCAGAGGTAACACCGGTGGAAGAAGAATACCACCATCCATTAGATGTTGGTGACTTAAGTGTTGATGACGTCGTTGATGATTCACTTGATCTGCATCCTGAATTAATGCCGCAAGAAGAGACTCCAGTAGAGACACCTGAGTCACTTGAACTCCCTGAAGTATTTGAAACAGAAGAAATAAAAGAGGTTGTTGAACAACCGACTGCTGCTCCAGCGCATAAACATAAAGAACTAGATGCAGACCTTGAAAAAGCAATTCACAGTGACTATGTTTACAATCCGCAAATAGCATCTGATGAACTTGGATTACCATTAGACCTTATTGAAGAATTTATTGAAGACTTTATCAATCAAGCCAAAGAGTTTAAACCTAGTTTATATAACGCCTTAGATGAAGGTGATATTGATAATGTAAAAATTCTTTCTCACAAACTTAAAGGGGTTGCTGCGAACCTTCGTATTGAAGATGCTCTTGAAGTATTAACAACAGTTAATACAACTTCTGATCTTAATATAATTAAGAAAAATCTTGATATTTTCTACATTATCATTGCAAAACTTGCAGGTGAAGAGATTAATTTTGATGAACCTGATGTTGAAGATGATGAACTTATCCTTGACTTTAAAGATGAACCAAACGACACTTTTGAAGTAGCAGAAGAGATTACAATAGCAGACGATGATGTACCTGAACAAATTGAGATCCCTGAACTAGCAGATGACAATTTTGTAGCACAAGATGATATGCCTATAGAGTTTGCTAATGATCTTGAAGCTGATAAACTTGAAATGGAACTTGATGAGCCGTTATCACTAGATGAAACGACTCCGGATCAAACATATAAAAGAGATACTATTGCACAAGAGATAGGACTTGACAGTGAAAGCTTTAACGAACTACTTAATGAGTTTAGCGGTGAGTCTCAAGAGATTATAGCAAGTATGAAAACTGCTATACAAAATTCAGATCTTGATTTTGTCAAAGATCAAGCTCGCCAACTTAAAAGTATGAGTAACAATATCAGATTCTCAGACTTATCAAGTGAACTCCAACAGCTTTTAGATTCTGATTCAACAGATCAGATATCTTTTTCGCTAACTAAAGTTGAAGAACTTTTACAACAAATCTCTACAGAGGATTAACAGATGCAACTAGGACTTAAAAATAGACTTAGATTAATTTCATTACTGCCTATTATTATTCTATTTTCTATTACGAGTTACTTCGTTTATGATTCGTATGAAAATTATAAAGCTGCGCAACAATTGCAAGACAGACTTTCGGCAAACAGAGAGTTAAATACACTCGTAAATAATATATCTCGTGAAAGAGGTATGACGGTAATGTATCTTGGAAATTCATCTCCAAATACATTAAAGTCTCTTATAAAGCAAAGAAAAATAGTTGATGATCAAGCTAAACTCTATTTTGAACACATCTATGCACAAGCTGATAAAGAGCATTCAACTACTTTAAAACAGGAATCAAAACTACTTGAAGATGCAATCAAAAAAATTGTAGCAACACGTCATTTAGTTGATGAACAAAAAACAAACTTTACAGATGTATATGAAAAAATTTACGGTGCTGCGCAAACTATAGCAATCAAACAACTTGAAGAGATCACTTATGATCAGCTCGATTCACAGATCAATGACTACTCTTTTAAATATCTTACATTAGTTAGAGCAAATGAGTTTACGGCAGCGGAAAGGGACTTTATCTCTTTTGCAATTGCACGTTCGACGGAGCTGGATGAGGAAGAGGTAAATAGATGGATTCACCTTGTCTCTAAAGCAGATGCTATCACTTACGATACATTAAGAGATGAAAAACTCATCAAAGCACTAGATGCAATTTTTGTTAATGAAGACGCAATGGAACTTTTTGATGATATCAATACTGAAAGAGCTTCAGTAATGATTTCAGCAGCAGCAGGTGAATATGAGACAAATGCGGGTATCTGGTTCGCAATGCTTTCTGAAAAGACAAACCTTTTATCTCAAGCACAGGAAAAAGTTTTAAGTGCGATGGATAAAAGAGCAATTGCAGTAAAAACTGAAGCTCTTCAGTTTCTTACAATCACACTTACAGTTTGGCTTGTTTCAATTCTTCTTGGTATTTTAGGATATTTACTTTCAAATGAGATTGCTAAAAATATCAAAAACCTTGAAGAGGTTCTTATCCGTGTTGCAGAAGATGCGACTGAACATGATGCTGAAAGTATCAATCTTGATACCGCAAGAGGTACTACTGAAGCGTATAACCTGCTTGAAAAAATTATTGAGCAAACAAGACTTGATAAAGAGATGGCTCAAGAGGCTAGTGAAGCAAAATCTATGTTCTTGGCAAATATGTCACACGAAATTCGTACACCTCTTAACGGTATTGTTGGATTTACTGAACTTCTTAAAGATACTGGTCTTAAAGAGGAGCAACAGGAATTTGTTGAGATTATTGAAAAATCATCAGAAAACCTTCTTGAAATTATCAATAATATTCTTGACTTATCTAAAATCGAGTCTAATAAACTTGAAATTGAAGATATTGTTTTCAATCCTATTGAAGAGTTTGAGAGTGCTGTTGAAGTATACGCTGTTCGTGCAAGTGAAAAACATATCAACCTTGGATGTTTTATTGATCCGGAACTTGAGACACCTATCAAAGGGGATCCTACAAAAATTAAAGAGGTTATTATTAACCTTCTTTCAAATGCTGTTAAATTCACAAGTAGTTCAGGTTCTATTAACGTTGATATTAGAAAACTTGAAGCACCGCAAGAGGGAATCACTCGTGTTAGATTTGAGATCCAAGATAGTGGTATCGGTGTAACAAGTGAACAAAAAGCAAGAATTTTTGAAGCATTCTCTCAAGCCGACACCTCAATTACACGTAAATACGGTGGTACTGGTCTAGGGCTTACAATTTCATCTAGATTTATTGAGCTAATGGGTGGTCAACTTGATCTTCACAGTGAACCTGGGGAAGGAACAACATTCTTCTTTACAGTTGATTTTGAAGAGGTTGAACCTACACAAGACTCTGCAAAAGGAGCATTCTCAAGTATCAACGCTCTTGTACTTGAATCAGCTCATAAACAAAAAAGTCAAGATAGATACTTACGTGAATACCTTGATTTTTACGGTGTTAGTTATACATTATTCAAAGACCTTGCTGAGCTTGAAACATTACAAAGACAGGTAAGTTACGATCTTTTATTTATAGATTTTGATTATACGAATGAAAATGACTTAAATGCATTTAGTTCTATGCCGGAAGAGTTAATACTCTTAACAAAATCGTACTATATGAGACAGATAGACTCAATGGGTCTAGATATTTTTAAAACACTTTATGAACCGCTCAATAATACAAAGTTAAAATTAACTCTTGAAAACTTTAGTAGTTCAAACTTTAGTGCAAAAAAATCTAAAAAAGTTAATCGTAAAAAATATAATGCAGAATCGGCAAGATTTAATGCGAATGTATTGGTTGCTGAAGATAACATCATTAACCAGAAACTTATCAAAAGAACGTTAGAAGATCTAGGTTTAACAATTGACATAGCATCAAACGGTCTTGAAGCATTCCAAAAACGTAAAGATGGAAACTACGATTTAATCTTTATGGATATCCAGATGCCTTTCTTAGATGGTATGGAAGCTACTCAAGAGATTTTAGAGTATGAAGAGGTATATAATCAACCTCACGTTCCGATCTTAGCCTTAACGGCAAATGCTCTTAAAGGAGATAGAGAAAGATTCCTTGAAGCAGGATTGGATGAGTATACGACAAAACCTCTAGTTCGTGCTGAAATAGTTACCCTATTGAACCACTTCCTAAGTGATTATATTGTTTATGAAGAGGAGATTACGGATAGTGCCGAAAACGGTGATGAAGCTCCTGTTGAATCTGCTCCTGAAGTAGCTGAAATAGCTGAAGTTGAAGAGGTTCAAGGTCTTGAAGCAGAAATGCCTCAAGAGTTGACACAAGAAGAGACAGAAGCTATGCAATATGATGCAGATGTATTGATTGCAAACTATAGTAAATTTAATACAAAACTATTTGCCAAAATATTAACAGACCTTTCATTTGAATATGATACTGCTAATACACAAGAGGTTCTCAATGAGAAACTAGACAACTATAAATATAAAGTGATATTAGCTGATACATTATTTAAAGATGCAGTAAAAGATCACACCGACACAGATGTACTGGTTTTCGAAGATTCGGTTAACAAAGATAAATTAAAAGATTTATTAAAACAATATATGTAGAGGAATAAATTATGACACAAAAAGACTTAGTAGTACTTGCCGTAGATGATGATATGATTAACTTAAAGTTATTAAAATCGATGCTTTTAAAAACTGGTAACGTTAAAGAGGTTATTGAAGCTAAGAACGGTTCAGATGCTATCGGTGAGCTCAAAGGACGTAATGATATTGATTTAATTCTTTTAGATATCATTATGCCTATTATGGGTGGAATTGAAATGCTGAAAGTTGTACGTGCAGATGATTCTCTTCGTCAACTTCCTATCATTGTATTAACAACAGATGAAACTAAAAAAGCTGAAGCACTAGAAGCTGGAGCAAACGGCTTCTTAATGAAACCGATTAGAAATGACGAATTAATCGCAAAAATGGATACTGTAATCGTTTAATCTTCTTCTTTAAAACAAGTTCTATACAAGAACTTGTTTTAACACCTCTTCTATTCTTTTAACTCCAACTATTTCCATAGCATCTTTAACCTCTTTAGGTATCTCATCAAGATCTCTTTCATAGTTTTTCTGTGGTATCAGTACTTTTGTCATATCTGCTTTGTGTGCAGCTATAAGCTTCTCTTTAAGTCCGCCGATTGGAAGAACATCACCGTTTAAAGAAACCTCACCCGTCATCGCTACGTCTGAACGTATTTTTGCCGAGCTTAAAATAGAAGCGATAACACTTACCATGGCAATACCTGCACTTGGTCCATCTTTTGGTGTAGCACCGTCTGGAACGTGAACATGTAGATCATAACGTTTATATACTTCACTTGGATCTACTTTGATATCATCCTCTTTCTCTTTAAATGTTACAGGGATATTTTCTGCCGATATTTTTAATTTTCTTGTATCTATTAAAGTCTTAACTACACTAAAAGCAATACGAGCAGACTCTTTCATAACATCACCAAGACTTCCCGTTAACTGCATAGTCCCCTTCCCTTTAATACGGATAGACTCTATTTTTAAAACATCTCCGCCTACAGCTGTCCACGCTAAACCATTAACTACGCCAACTACAGGTACTTTATTTGTTTTTTCGATCTCAAAAACACTTTTATCAAAAAACTCATTTAAATTATTAACACTCACAGAGATCTTAGTAAGCTTATTGTTTTTGAGCATCATCAATGCCGCTTTTCGACTCATCTGAGCAATTCTACGGCGTAAATTACGCACACCCGCTTCACGAGTATAGCTATGAATCAACTCTTTAAGTGCCGGTTTTGAAATTGTCACTTCAGATTTTTTAAGTCCGTGCTTTTTTAACTCTTGCGGTATAAGATATCTTTTTGCTATCTCATACTTCTCTTGAGGTGTATATGAACTGACGGTAATAAACTCCATTCTGTCAAAAAGAGGTTTCGGAATACGCCCAACATCATTTGCCGTTGCAATAAAGATTACGTTTGAGAGATCAATATTAAAGTTTGTATAATAATCACGGAATTCACTGTTTTGTTCAGGGTCTAAGATCTCTAAAAGTGCCGCTGTAGGATCACCGCGTCCGTTACGAGTAACTTTATCGATCTCATCAAGTACGATTACAGGATTCATTTTCTTTGCATCAATTAAACCTTGAACAATACGTCCCGGCATTGCACCTACGTATGTACGACGGTGCCCGCGAAGCTCATTAACATCTTCCAAACCGCCTAAAGCAATACGTACTAGCGGACGCTTTAGCGCAGAAGCGATAGAGTTTGCCAAAGAAGTTTTACCTACACCCGGAGGTCCTGAAAAACAAAGGATAGCACCCGCCGATTTTGTCTGCTTAATACCACGCAGTTCAAGTAACTCTTTCACTGCAAAATATTCAACAATTCTATCTTTTGGTTTTTCAAGAGAGTAATGGTCTTTATTTAGCTGATCTTCAACCTTGTTAATATCTAAAGACTTCTTGCTTATAGAACCAAAAGGAATTTCCAATACCCAGTCAAGATAAGTTTGTGTCATTGATGCATCGGAAGAGTCTGGATGCATTCTTGAAAAACGCTCAAGTTGCTTAGAGATCTCTTTATAAGCATCTTCAGTCATCTTTGATTTTTTCGATTCAAGTTTTTTACGATACTCTTCGATCTCTTCATCACGCGCCGTGTCAGTTCCAAGCTCTTTTTGGATCTGTTTTAACTGCTCTTTTAAAAAGTACTCTTTGTTTACTTTTTCAATGTGAGTATGTACTTTAGAACGGATCTCTTTTTGCAGTTTATTTGCTTCAATCTCATCAATAAGATAATCAATTAAATCTAAAAATCTTTTCTCCGTATCTGTTTCTATAAAGAGTTTATATGCCTGCTCTTTTTTTAATTTTACAGTTGAACAGATAAGATCAATTATACGGTTATGGTCATGGTTTTCTTCAATCGTACGTAAAAGATCCGGTGGAAAATAGTTACTTACACCTGAAAGTGTACGCACTTTTTCACGAACAACTTCTAAGATTGCATCTATTTTTAAGCTGTTTACCTCAACCGATGGAATAACATCTACATGAGCTGTTAAAGGTTCATCTGAAACCTTATTCAACATTTTAGCGCGTGCTAAACCTTGAAAAAGTACTTTCACACGGCCATCAGGCAAGGAAACTTTTCTCATAATAGAACCAACAACACCTGCATCGTAAAGAGAGTCGTATTCTCTTTCACCGTCATGTTTAGGCTTTGTTGGACAAACAATCACCAAAGAGTTATCCTCTATCGCTTTTGTAGCAGCATTTATGTTTTTTTCATCACTTAAAAAAAGTGGAGATATCATAAATGGATATAAAAAAATGTCATCCTCTGCGATAACAGGAATATCAGCAGGGAATTCTCCGTAATTACTTAGTTTCATATCTAGCCATCCTTATTTTGTCGAATTATTCTCTTGTACAGAGTTTCTTGAAACAACGCTTTGTGTTTCAGGTATCATGAATCCATACCAACTTGCCGTTCCATCCCCTTCAAACCACTCTCTGTACCAAGGGCTGTTTGCTTTGTCTATTTCATCCCACTTGATCCAAGGCTCAGGTTTTATATCTCTATAATATTGGGCAGATTTATATTTATCTACTCTGTCATATAAAGAAGCTATCGTTTCATTTAAAGCAGCCTCTGAAAGATACAATTTTGTAAGCATAGAATCTACCAATGCATAATAATCAGAACCTGGATAGTTTCTCTTGAATGCTTCAGCAGCTTTAATAGCATCTTGAATAAGAACCTGATCACGTCTTGGATTTGGTAACGATAAATATTTTGCTTTAATCTTTAAAAATTCTGCAAACTCTCTCTCATTTTCATTAGCATATCTTTTTATATATTCATCTAAAAAATGTTCGCTTAAAAGATACTCTTCCTCATACATATGAGCAATAGCAAGTATCATTGTCGCTTCCGGTAACAAAGGGGAACCGATATGTTCACCTTGAAGTGATGAGTAATAATCATCCGCTTTATCTATATTTCCATCCGATATAGAACTGATGATCTTTCCATACCAATAGATAGCCGGTTTATTATACTCCTCAACATCTTTTGAACAAGAGCTAAACAGTACAATAGCACTTACAAAGAAAAAGAAAAGCTTCAATCGATTTTGCATAAAATATTCCTATTTAATAATTAGTATTGTTATTTTATCCAAAAGATATATAATAGTGTTTAAACACTTTTATTTTTAAGATATAAGATAAATAATCTATTACATTATATTTATTTAATTCTATTTAAGCTATACTTAAGTGATAAAGTTAGACAATTGAAGTGTAGGTAACTGTAACTTTACTACTGAAAGAAAGTAAAGTTTAGAGTAATTTTCTTACTAAAAAGGTGTTAGAGATGAGAAGTAAGATAGTTTTATTTTTATTTGTTTTTTCTTATTTCGTTGCTAATATTCATGCAGCAGAATATGTATGCCCAGGAGAATCTGTCCTTAATATAGATGGGGCAAGTAATGATGCAAATGCAATATACAGTGAAGATTCTACAGGTTCTTATAAATCAAGATATTTTCAATTTACTCCTAGTGTTGGTGGAGAGATGACTATATCTTATGGTCAAAACGGTACTTTAACTGAAGAAAAACAAACTTTTATTATAGGTACTTCGTGTGACAGTGACAATGTATATAAACAAACAAGTGGACTAACAAGTGACTCTGCAACGTTTTATGTCGCTGGTGGGCAGACTTATTATGTAAGAATTCAAGAAAAAAATGGTAATGATGCTTTAAGATTTACAGCAAACTTTGAATTTAAAGCCATAAAAATTGGATTCGAAAACGCAGTATACAGTATTGCTGAGGATATCAACCTAGCGGATAATGACATACAAGCTCTTGCACTTACTTTAAAACTTACTCATCCTGCTACATTTGATATTAGTGTAACATACAGTACTATGGAAGCAACACCGCAATCAGCTATTTCTGAAGAAGACTTTCGAGCTTTAGTACAAACTGTTACTTTTGCAGCGGGAGAAACAGAAAAAACTGTTTACATTGATATCATCCACGACGTTCCTATTGAACTTGAAGAGAACTTTTTTGTACAACTATCAAATATAACAGTAGATTCTGCTTATGCTAATGTAGTAAGTTTTGGTAACTATAACCCTACAGAAATAATTATCTTAGAACAAAACAATTCTCCAATATGTTACGATGAAGATTTTTCCGGAAATTTAGATACGGACTGGAGGCTCTTATATAGCCAAGGTGGGTACACACCGCAAATTGTAAATGAAAGACTAAGAATGACTTCCGCAACTGGTGGACTTTCAACTGCGATGACGAAAGACTATGAGTTTGCCGCTGCAAATAATCTTATCTCTATCGAGTTTGATCACTTTGCTTATAATGGCAGTGGAGCAGATGGTTTTGCTATTGTTTTATATGACTCTTCAATTGGAGCTTCACCGGCTCCCGGTGCATTTGGTGGTTCATTAGGCTACGCACAAAAATGTCAAAGTGGTGTTTCTGGATGTAGTAGTGACTGTACAGTTTCTGGTGGCTGTCCAGGTTTTGAAGGTGGATGGCTTGGACTAGGACTTGATGAATTTGGTAACTATTCTAACCCTACTGAAGGAAGAATCGGGGGGACAGGCTTTATATCAAATGCTGTTGCTATCCGTGGTCAAGGAAGTGGTCAAACTGGCTATACATATTTAGCAGGAACAAGTACACTCAATCCTGTACTATGGTCTTCTACTACTAACTATTCCGGTGGTAGATTTAGAATGACTGTAGACTCTAGAGATCCTACACATCTTTATATTACCTTAGAAAGAGATAGCAACAGAGATGGAACATATGAAAGTGTTATCATTAACAAATTTGATGCAATTGGAAGTCAAGGAGCATCACCAGAATATGTTAGACTGGCAGTAACTGCAAGTACAGGTGGTTCAAATGCTGTACATGAACTTGACGATCTTCTAGTTAAAGGTGTTTGTAGAGCATATTATCTTTCTTTACCAGATTTTTCAACTGGTTTTGTAGATGCTGTTGATACTTACAGTGATGCTACGTATACTGATGCGAATGGACCAGATTTAACAACAAAAATATCTACGAAAGACGGATACAATTTTGATGCTGTATATCTAGGCAGTGATGGAACAGGTGTAGAGACATATGCTCCTACTGGTACTTTTGATACGCTTCCACTAACAGTTGAAATCACACTTTCTGATTCAACATGTACAGAAGATATAGCACCTACAGCAGAAGATGGTACTCCTTATGGATGGGCAGAGATATTCCCTGGAGAGAGTTCTGGAACTACATTAAGCCCACTTACAATGCCATCATTAGCAATGAGTGATTCACGCTTAAAACTTAAAGCTTTGGACTGGAATAGCCTTTTTAATTCAATGAATGTTAGTAATAGCTGTAAGCAGAGTTCAACACACGGTTCTTTATGTGGTGTTCCAGCTTGTTTAGGTTCAGCTTTACAAGCGAATGAAGCATTTCCACCGGAAGACAATGCTACTAATGAGTATATTTTAACTGCATGTTACGGTTTGAGTGAAGATGGTTCGGGAAGTATTGGTGCAGATTCTCCTTGTCAAGTTAATAACTACACAGCTAACTGTGGTGGAGTTAAGGATGGTGCAACTATTAATCCACCTGAGTACTCAAATAAACTTGGTTGTCTAGCTTGTATTATGGGTGCACTTGCAGAATCAACATGTTCTGTTGATCATTTTGCACTAAGACCAAGTGCATTCCTCATCGATAGTTCTGAATCTGAATATCCAGACTTAATGCGTGCTGCACAAGAGTATAATACAACTATAACTGCTGTGGACTATGGAACTACAACACCAACTCAAGACTACAACCAAACTTCTAGTTATATATCAGGGAATGGTATTATAAAATGGAATGCAGCAACTCCTCGAGCTGTCGACAATACTTTAAATGGAGCTGTTACTCTTGGTGATTTCAATATAACAAATGGTACATCTACATACAATGGTATAAGTGGGGAAGTTGCCAGTGTTTCATATAGTGATGTCGGTTTCATTACACTACATATAGAAGATATCAATTGGTCTGCAATAGATTCAGATGATACTACTGGAGATTGTTCGGAAACTGGCAGATATATATGTGGAGATAAAAATGTCACATTTATCCCACACCATTTTTCATTTGTCGATCTAAATATTACAAATAATGATGGAAACCCTGGTACATTTACATATCTTGCAAATCTAATTCCAGGGGACACATCAACATATTCTATGGCAGCCAGAATTACTACACGTATAGAAGCAAGAAATAAATTAGATGCTGTAACTGAAAACTTTAGAGATGGGGAATTCTATGAAAACCCACTAGCGATAACTATATATTACAATGACGGTATTCATTCAGAAGCAAATGCATCTAATATCATCCCGGCAATTTTACTTGGTTTTGGAGTTGATAATGGCGATCTTAACGGTACTAGAACATTTCTTTGGAATGATGATAGTAACCTTTCGAAAGTATTAAGGTTCAACATCCCAAGAGTTGTCAATATACCTACAAATCCTTTTGATATTAACGGTTCAGATTTAAACATTACAATTGCATCAGAATATACAGGAACTGCACCTATTGGAACTGTTACTATACAAGATGATGATAGCGGTATAGGAACAGCATCTGGCAAAGCTACAATGGCATATGGTAGGTCTCATGCAAGTAAACAAAGATATGAAATAACTACAGATGGTGAATTAAACAATGCCAATATTTATTATGAAACATATTGTTTTGGTCAAGATTCAACATTAGTGGACTGTAATACTACACTTATAATTCCATTCTCACTTAATTTACAAAGAACAGATGATATAAGATGGTATAGAAACACTAATCATGTTGCGCCAACACATGGTATGATTCTCAATGTAAGTGAAAAAGCCACTACAACACGAGTTAATACAAGTAACTTAAATAGCACTACAAATCCAAGTACAGTTGATCTAAGTTATGATGCTTCATTAGGATATCCTTACCAGACAACAATGGAGATTAATGCTTCACAATGGCTTATTTACGATCCGGACAATCCAAATGCGACTCGTAATGAATTTCAAGCAGAATTCAATAAAATGAGTACAGGTTGGAGCGGTGAACATGAAACGAATAGTACAACAAATGTAGAGGCCGGGAAAAAAGCGAATAGGAGAATAAGTTGGTAATCAGAATGAACAATTTAAGAAAAAGAACTGCTTTTACCATGATTGAGTTAATTTTTGCTATTGTTGTTATAAGCATTGTTGTTTTATCTGTACCTACTTTTATGCAGGTATCGGAACAAAATGTAGAAAATAATCTGGCACAAGAGGCTATATTCGCAGCTTCTGCAGAATTGATGGGTGCAACTAGTGTTTATTGGGATGAGAACTCCATGCAAGATTCGAACTTCAGTGCATTATCAAGAGTTATCGATATCAGTAATGACTGTAATTCTACTACGAATTTACGTCCCGGTCATATTAATCAGCCATTTCACAGAAGATGTTTAGATAACCTCACGACTTCTCCAGCCAATAGTAACGGTGGTTCAGTATATGATCTGAATGATCTTACACTCACCCCTCACACTGCTTTTACAGACACAAAAGGTCCATCTGGATATAAAACAGACTATCTGAGCACATTAAGCGTTACACAAAAAAGTACAGATAATAATGTGAAAATTGTGACTGTAACAATTACAGATCCTGATAATAATCCGATAACTAAATTAAAAGCAGAAGTAGCAAATATTGGTGAAGTTGAACCATATAAGAAAAGGATGTTCTAATGAAAAAAAATGCTTTTACTATGTTAGAACTAATATTCGTAATAGTAGTAATGGGAATTCTTGCAAAGTTCGGTGTAGAACTTCTTGCTCAAATTTATAATAATTTTGTACACAATAGTGTCAATAGCTCTCTCCAAGAAAAAAGTCAAAACGCAGTAGAATTAGTTGGTTCGCGTTTACAGTATAGAATTAAAGAATCAATTATCGCCAGAAAAAGTTCTGACGATACGAACTTTACCTCATTGTCTACTGCAAATAGTGATGATTATAATATACTTGAATGGGTGGCGACCGATATTGAAGGTTTTAGAGGAAGTACAAAACCTCTATGGAGTGGTATCATCGATCTTGATAACTCAAATGCGACCCTACTCAAAACTCCTGAAACCAACACTACAGCTATAAATGATTTAATAGATGCTCTTTCTAATGGTAATTCAAGTTTAGCAAATGCAGCTATCTATTTTCCAGGTTCTAATACAAATGTACATACCGATTATGGTTGGCAACGTCCAACGATAAAATTCACTGATCAAAACCATACTATGCATCCTGTCAAAGCCGGTGCAATCGATGAACTTGTCCCTCGAAATGCAGACACTAATGCTATAAATAGTTTGAGTGGCATTGATATCTATGAAAACTATCAACTCGCGTGGACTGCATATGCAGTTGGTATAGATGATTATAATGACTCAACAAATACGGGTACTTTAAAACTTTGGTACGATTATCAGCCTTGGGAAGGTGAAAAATATAGTGACGGTACTGAAGTTAAACTTATGGAGAATGTTAGTACGTTTAGATATAGAGCGATAGGCTCTGTTGTTCAGATCCAAGTATGTACAAATTCCGATCTTATAGAGGATTACTCAATATGCAAAGAAAAAACAGTATTTTAAAAAGCCATAGAAATGGTTTAGCCATGATTATGGCTATAATTGTAATGGTTCTCATAGGAACAATTGGTGCATTATCATTACGTTTAATCACACAAACGACTAAAACAACAACAGATATTTATCTTTACGAACAAGCATCTATTTATGCAAAAAGTGCTGCAGAACTTACACTTTTAAAAATTGCAAAAGACGGCTGTTTAAATAACTATCTTATAACTTTCGGTGAAACTTCAGATATCCAATATGATGCAAACGTTACTATGCAATATATCTACACAAATAATTCAGGGCCTGTCGGATGTAATGTCTATACTCAAACAACACCTGTAACAACTCCCGAACAAAACGGTTCAGTATTGATGGATGTCACAGTTACACTTCATGATGTAAACTTAACTACAGAACCTATCAGATACTTCCGTAGAAGCATCCAAAAACTGTAAACTTCTTGGTTATTTCTAAACTTATAAATGCTATAATCTAATAAAAAAGGATTATAGTATGAATATATCTTTAACTGGTAGAGGTTTAGAACTTACAGATACTATCAAAGATCATATGAGAAGCTCGATCGAAGCTCTTAAAAAATACAATATGGACATCATCTCTGCAAACGCAGTTGCAAGTTCTCAACACAAAAAAGGGAAAGAGCATTTTAATGTTGAGTTTGTTTTAAATCTTCCTCAAAAACATACTATTGTTATTAGTCAAAATGACGGCGACCTTCATGCTGCTATTGATATTGCTTTAGAACGTGCTGAAAAAGCTCTTCGTCGTCTACACGATAAAGAAGTTGATCACCATAAAACTGGTTTAAATGAGATCAAATCTGAAAATGTAGATGTAAAAGAAGTAGCAGCTGAACTAGAAGATGAGATAGTTCCTGTTGAACTTGAACTTTACAAACCACGTGAAGTTGAAGATGTTTTAAACGACTTAAAAGAGTCTGGAAAAATGTTTGATATTTTCATCGACAATGAAGATAAAACTCGTGTTCTTTACAAAAGAAACGACGGTAAATTTGGACTATATTAATAGGTCGTTTTTCACTTCAGAAACAATTTTTTCATCAAGTGCGAAGTCAAAGTATTTAAACTGACTTCCGCTTTGATTTGTCCCTTTTAAGAGGTCTCCGCTTTTTCTATAACGTAAATCTAAATTTGCAATATCAAATCCATTGGTAGTTTTTACAAACTCCTCTAATCTCTTTGATTCTTTTTGGTTTGTATAAAGATAACAATACCCCTTTAAACCTGTTCTACTTACACGACCACGTAACTGGTGTAAAGTGGAAAGCCCCAGCCTCTCGGCCCCTACAATAACAACAGTAGTTAGCCTCGGCAAAGATATACCTACTTCTACGACTGTAGTAGCAATTAGGATTGAGCCATCTTCTCTAAAATCTAGTAACACCTGTTCTTTCTCTTTGTCTTTTCCATGAGTAACATATACGTTCTCAAAGTTTTTTTCCCAATACGATCGAGCTTCATCTATACTTTGATACTCTAAAACCTCACTCTGTTCAACTAGCGGATATACAAGCAGTACTTGATTATTCTGCGCTATCTCACTTTTAATATGTTCAAGGAGTTCTTTAAAGTCACTCTTATGGATCACTTTTGAATCTATATCTTTTTTATAAGGGGTAGAAGTGATCAGACTCACATCGATATGAGCCGATTCTATCATTGCTTGCGTTCTTGGAATTGGCGTTGCCGAGAACTGTAGATAGTGTGGTTTTTTCTCACCATAACTTACCAATTTCTCTAACATATTTCTTTGAGCAGTACCAAAACGGTGCTGCTCATCAACCATCACAACTCCCGCTTCGGGCAACTCTCTATATAGCAGTGCGTGCGTACCGATAATAAAGTCATACTCGCTAAGATCTACCTTTTTCGTTTTATTTGTGACAAGTACAGACTTCACATCTAAAAACTTCTGTGCCTCTTCATAGAGTTGATTTGCCAGTATTGTAGTGGGTGCCATCAAAATGCTTTTATAAGGCATCATCATATAGGCACTAGCAAGAATAACCATTGTTTTTCCGCTTCCTACATCACCGACAACCATACGTCTTGCAGCAACATCTTTTGAAAAGTCGTTTTTAATATCTTCAATAGCACCTATCTGCTCAGGTGTCAGCTCAAAAGGGAGTTGTTTTGCCCAAGGTTTATAGTCACTTTCTTTAGTGATCTGAGTCTGAAAGTATCTTCTTTTTTTAGTAAGTTGGGAAAGATATGTAAAAAGTTCTAAATACTTCAATGCATGTAAATTATCATCACTTAACTCTTTTTGCGGTAATTCATCTGGAAAATGTAATCGTAAAATTTCATCTGCAATATTCTCTTTAAGACCCTCTTGCAGTAAGTTTTCTTTTGTCAACAACTCTTCTGTAAATCGGTTCATTACATCATTACGTAAATTTGATCTATATTTTGAAAAAATTTTTCCTGTTTGAGTGATCTTCTTTGGCATACTCATACTACAGTGCCCCATTTTACAATCAACAAGACCATAAAAGAACTCTCTGCTGCCAACACTAAATGCATGCATCATATAAGGTTTTGGTTTAAATATTACACCTTGAATAGTGTGTCCGAAGTTGTGTGCAAAAAAAGTGATTTGAAGTGAATTCGGTGCACGATATACAGACTCGATCGTAGCATCTATAACTTGTGGTTTACCTGGTACTAAAGTGGAGTTTATGCGGTAGTCTTCATATGAAGATGGAACACTAAGTGCCAACTCCAATAGGGAGTTGATACCAAGTTTTTTAAATTTTGCCTCTTGATCTTTTGAAAGTTCCATCCCCGTCTCTTTTTAGCTATATGGGAAAAACTATAACAAAAGTTTTATTAGAAAGGACAAAAGATTGCAAAATGCAATATATTAACCGTTTACTCTTTTGTTTCTTTCTTCCTCTTGTGCTTTGTAAAGCTCAGCACATCCGCGAGAAAGTTCACGAATCTTTAAGATGTAATTTTGACGTTCAGTTTGTGAGATCGCTTTTCTTGCATCAAGAACGTTAAATACATGTGAAGCCATCATACATAGATCGTACGCAGGTAACGGTAGTCCTGCTTCAAGTGTTCTAAGACATTCAGTACTTTTTGCATTAAATTCATCAAAAAGCATTGCAGTATCTGCTACTTCGAAGTGGTATTTAGAGAATTCTACTTCACTCTCTTTATGTACATCTTTGTAATATGTTTTATTACCGTCTTTATCGATATTCCATACGATGTCAAAAACAGTATCTACACCTTGAAGATACATTGCAAGACGTTCAGTTCCGTATGTGATTTCGGCAGTTACCGGTTTACATTCAATCCCGCCTACTTGTTGGAAATAAGTAAATTGTGTAACTTCCATACCGTTTAACCAAACTTCCCAACCAAGTCCCCATGCACCGAGTGTCGGAGATTCCCAGTTATCTTCGATAAAACGGATATCGTGTTTTGAAACATCAAGACCAAGATACTCTAAAGATTTTAAGTATAATTCTTGGATATTATCCGGTGATGGTTTTATAATCGCTTGAAACTGATAGTATGATCCAAGACGATTTGGATTTTCACCGTATCTACCGTCAGTCGGACGGCGTGAAGGTGCTACATATGCAGTAGCCCATGGAGTAGAGTCTAGTGATCGAAGAAAAGTAGCCGGATGAAATGTTCCTGCACCTGCGGGGATATCATAAGGTTGAACAATATTACAACCCTCTTTCATCCAAAATTCTTGTAGTTTTAATAACATTTCGCTAAATGTAATCATTCGTTTATCACCTCAAAATTAATTGTGAAATTATACAATCTACTCGCTTTTTAATTTATAAAGTTAGTATTTAATGATGGCACCGATCTTTATATACTTGTCATTTGTTGTGCTGTCCGGTTCCCAATATCTATATGTTCCAACCGTAATCTCGTTTGATTTATCAATCACCTGTCTTGAATAAACATACTCAATACAAAAATTTACTTCATCAGTGTAGCTGTACTCTACAGGGATGCTTAATTCAAATGTATTAGCACTTCCCAGCTTAAACTCATCACTAATAGTATTAGCGATCATTGTAGGAGCAATTCCATATTTATATTTTGCAATTAAACCAATATTAAAATTGTCTATAACTTCTTTTGAAATACCGACAACAGGTGTTACATAAAACCAACTATAAAGTTCATTTTGAGTACTGGACAATTCTCGATACCAAGCATGATATCCAACTCCAGCTCCATATATTAAATCTATCGCTGAAAACTCTTTTTTTAATGTGTAATCAACACTTAAATCGTATAAAATATTAAATGTAGTCGATTGTAAACTTCCGTAAGGGAGACCACTATCAATATATGAGCCGACATAGTCTGAACGCCCAGTAATTCCAGAAAATCTAAATCCTAAATTTGAACATCCATATGCACTACATGATAAGTCTAAATCATATCCAAGTTCAAAACCTAAAATAGCATTTGATTGTTCACTATCTAAAATGAGGCCATTCTCGTCATATTCTCTATAATCCATCTCCATATTAACAAGCGAGATTGAATAACTTCCGCTTCCTGCATATAAACTTGAATATAAAAGCGCTAAACTTGCTATGTTCAAAAGTTTCTTTTTCATGAGATTCCTTATGTTAACTTACAGATAATATCCCCTACTTCTTTACCTAAAGAGGATGCTACTACATTGCATTTTACTTTAAGTAGGAAGCAAATATTTTCTCTTTTTGCCGGGCTCATACACTCGTAATTACCCATCCCTTTGCTAATTACAAGATCGACATTATCAAAAAGTTTTTTTGCTTCTTGGCTTGCTCTTTCGTACATAAATCCAGGTGTATTTACACCACTGTCTACTAAGTTACATAGTGTATCGAATCCTGCCTCTTTAGCTTCTTTCATTGTTACGTCGTTAATGATAGGATTACCACGTACCATGTATGAAAGCTCTTTTTTGGGGTAAAGTTCCTGAAGTGTTTGGATAAAAAGATGATCAAAAATGTGTTCCCCCACATTATCACCTATCACAAGTATGTTTTTTGCTTTATGCACCTCTTTTGCAAACGATTCAAAATCATCATGGGCAAAATCTATATGAAAAATATTTTCCAGTTCCTCGTGCAGATCAAATTCAACCTCAGCAGCAAGGTCTATCACATTACCGGCTACAGCTATTTTAGTTGCTGTTAAAAGCTTGTTCTCACTTTGGAAAAGTCTCTCTTTAAGTAAGGGTATAAAAGAGATTGCCTTTTGTGTGGAGTGTTCTTTTACCTCATCATAAAGGTCAAATTTATTTGCAATCTGAGCCATTTTTTCATACACATCGGCTGCAATTTCAGGGGGAGTTTGTTCAAAAGAGAAGTTTTCACTCATCTTTTCAACAGTTGAAGTAAGTTTGTTTGAGAGTGTTTTATCAGCGTTGATCGAATTAGCTACTTTAAAACTTTGGTTAACTATGCAACCGACACAAGCCTCATCTATTTTCATTATGAAGTGTGCTCATCTATCGCTTTATTCCACATCAGTTTGTATTTTCTTCTCATAAACTCAACCTCTTGCTGAGAGAGTTTGAGTTGTTCTTGAAGTGTATGGATTGTTTTTCTATCTTCATCATAAAGTTCTTGTAAGGAAGCTAATGCTTCTCTTAAAAATTCATTCTCTGTTTTGATTGACTCTATCGTCTCATCTTTTGCATCAAGAACTTTCTCATGAAGATTTATAATTGTCCCTATAGTTTTTTCAACAAATTCCGGTTGAACTATCATTTCGTGGATATTTCTTTGTGATAGCTCTTGTAATTTTGCAGGAACGACAACTTCAGTGGCACCCTTTGAAGGATCTATATAGCGTACACCATCTTCAACTTTAACACTTAACTTTCCGCGCTCGATCAGATCCTCGATCGCACTAAGCTCAAGTCCTGTTAGTTTGCTATATTCTTCATCACGCATCCACTGCATTGTCTACTCCCGCATATTTATAAATTAGCTAATGATAGTTTCTATCTCTTGCGAGTCCATCTCAACTTTTTTTGCTTTTGCAATTCTATCTTCTTGTAACTTGATAGCTAGCTCTTCATTCTCCAGCGCTAAAATTTGCATCGCTAAATATGCAGAGTTAATAGCTCCGGCTTTACCTATAGCTACTGTAGCAACTGGCATTCCAGCTGGCATTTGAACAGTAGAAAGAAGTGCATCAATTCCACTTAAAGCAGATCCAGACATAGGTACACCAATGATTGGTTTTACTGTTTTAGAAGATAAAACACCCGCTAAATGCGCTGCCATACCCGCTGCAGCAATAAAAACTTGTGCACCTTTTTTCTCAGCTTCAACTATATACTCTTTAGTTCTCTCAGGAGATCTGTGAGCAGATGAAATAATCATCTCATAGTTTACACCAAAAGCCTCTAATGTGTCAGAACACGACTTCATTACCTCATAATCACTTTTTGAACCTATAACTATAGAAACAAACTTCATACTTTTATCCTTACTTATTTTTACAGTGCAAGTATATCAAATTGTTTTTTAATAGAGTTTGATATAATAGCGACGATTTAAATAAAGGTATATACTAGCAATGGAAGAAAAAGAGCAGATTATTCAACTCTACAGTGCATTATCACTGTGTAATGACACTATTAATAATGTAAAAGACATATCTGAATTATTTGCCCAAATTTGTAAAGATATTCTTACTATCAATCATATAAGCATGGCATGGATCGGATTGGTTGATGAAAACTCGAGTCAACTTAAACCTGTTTCATACTGTGGAATAGGTACTCAGTATATTAAAGATATCTCTATCAAAATAAAAGATGACCTTTTAGGAAACGGACCAAGCGGAATTGCATATAAGCAAGCAAAGCCTTATTGGTGTCAAGATTTTTTAAACGACCCCCATACAACTCCTTGGCATGATAGAGCACGTCAATTTCATTGGAGGTCATCTGCTGCACTCCCTATCGGTACCGGTACTAAGATTATAGGGACACTTAACCTTTATTCCGATACTCTCAATGCTTTTGATCTAAAAACACAAGAGCTACTTCTAAAGATGACATCTAATATTACCCATGCTCTTAATGCTTTTGAGAGTGAAACTGCTAGGACTCAAGCAGAAAGTGCACTCAAAGAGTCTTATAATCTTCTCTCTTCCATTATCAACTCACTACCGACAAGAGTTTTTTGGAAAGATAAAGACTTAACTTATCTTGGATGTAATACTGCTTTTGCAAAAGATGCAGGTACAAATTCTCCTGATGAGATGATTGGAAAAACCGATCAACAAATGCCATGGAAAGATCAAGCCGATCTCTATAATGCCGATGACCTCACAGTTATCACTTCAAAAAAGCCAAAACTTTTTTTTGAGGAACCCCAAACTACTCCAAACGGAAAGACCATCTGGTTACGAACCTCTAAACTTCCCCTACTCGATGCCAAGGGTGAAGTGATAGGAATTATTGGCCTTTATGATGATATAACGGAACAAAAGCAGTCTGAAAAGCGTATCTTATATATGGCAAACTATGATAGTTTAACAGGGCTTCCAAATAGAGCAAAACTTGAATCTAAGATAGAGTACAACATTGCATTATCTAAAAAAAATCAATGGAATTTCTCTTTAATATTTTTAGATATTGATAACTTCAAAGATATCAACGATACTCTTGGGCATAACATAGGTGATCAACTCCTTATTGAATTTTCTAAAAGAGTGCGTGACGTCTTAAGAGATGAAGATACGATAGCAAGACTCGGAGGGGATGAGTTTATAATTCTCCTACCGATGACAGATGCTGCACAAGCACAAAAAATTGCAGAAAAGCTACTCTTTACAGTTTACCAGCCTTTCACTATTCAACAGAATGAACTAACTGTTACAGTTTCTATGGGAATCTCTGTATATCCGGATGACGGTATGGATAAAGACACCCTTTATAAAAATGCAGACACTGCTATGTATCGTACAAAATATAATGGGAAAAACAACTACTCATTCTTTACACAAGAGATGCAGATGCAAACAAAAAGAAATCTGCTCTTAACAAACGCATTACATAATGCAATTGCACACGATGAACTCCATGTCGTTTATCAGCCACAGATCTCATTAACTACACACAAACTTGTTGGATTAGAAGCACTGCTAAGATGGGAACATCCCGAATACGGAAATATATCTCCTGCTGAATTTATCCCCTTAGCAGAGAGTAGCGGTCTTATCTTATCGATAGGTGACTGGGTGATGAAAACTGCTGTAGGACAGTTAAAAAACTGGTTAAATAGAGGACTTCAAGATATTAGTATATCGGTAAATTTATCAGCTGTGCAATTTAATCAAGCAAATTTACAACATAATATTATTCAACTTTTAGATGAGATTGACCTTCCTGCAAGCTATTTAGAGATAGAGCTCACAGAGAGTGCTATTATGAGTAATCCTGAGAGTGCCATCAATATTATAAATCAACTGCATCACGTAGGTATAAAAATTGCGATTGATGATTTTGGAACTGGATACTCAAGCCTTAGTTATCTCAAAAAGTTCAAAGCATATAAACTCAAAATTGACCAATCTTTTGTTCGAGACATTACAATCGATCCAGAAGATAAAGCGATAGTAAATGCGATTATCAACATGGCAAACAGCCTTGGGTTGCAAACAATTGCAGAGGGTGTTGAAACACTTGAACAGCTAAAATACTTAGAAGAAAACGGTTGTGATGAAGTACAGGGATATTACTACTCTAAACCTCTTACGGTTAATGAGTTTGAAAAAAGATACCTTGAGAGTAATGAGAGTAAAAAGTAGAGATTCTCTACTTTTTCGGATAAGTTCCCATATCTGGGTGTGAAGGTATTCTAAAGAATGTAAATGACGGGAACTTAGTAGGAAGTTTTATAGGGTTAATATTTCCACTATGAACACTCTCCCAAATTTTTCCGTTTTGTGCTTGAAGTTTTGCAAAACTCAAATAGACACGTCCATCTTTCTCGTATGTTTTACCAAATTCGTTTTCAACAAACTCTATTGTTTCACCTAACGGCATAACAACTTCAAGTTCATCTCCCGGAAGTGTTTTATACTTACACATATAATACTCACCGTCTTCCGTAGACTCACCCGTTACCTGATGGGTACCCAGTTGCATAGTAAAATCTAAACTTTGCGTATCATGTTTCTCAAACGGACGAGAGATAAGATAAGCATCTGTATATCCACGGTTTTGTAAAGATTCAAGTTCATACTGATACTTAGCAATATCCTCTTTACCTTCATAATAATCATCAATAGCCATTCTGTATGCTTTAGCAGTTACTGCAGCATAATAAGATGTTTTTGTACGACCCTCGATCTTTACACTGTCAACTACGCCGCTGTCTAGTATCTCTTTGATATGTGAGCCAAGGTTCAAGTCTTTTGAGTTCATAATATATGTCCCAATCCCCTCTTCTTCTTCAAGTTTGAAAAGTGTTCCTGTTTCAGGATTTGCAGCATACATCTCATAAGGGAAACGGCAGTCATTTGCACAGCTTCCACGGTTTGGAACACGTCCGCTTTGAAGTGTTGAGATTAAACATCTTCCACTGTATGCAAAACACATACTTCCGTGAACAAACACTTCAAGTTCAAGTTCAGGCAACTCTTTTTTGATCTCTTTTAAATCTTTTAAAGAGATCTCACGAGCTGTAATAATACGAGTTGCCCCCATATCTGCATACACTTTTGCATCAAGAACATTCATCACGTTTGCTTGTGTTGAAAGGTGTAAGGGCATTTCCGGTGCTATTTCATGTGCAAGTTTTAACACGCCAGGAGTTGCCACAATGAAAGCATCAGGTTTTAACTCTGCCATCTTTTTTATATGTTTTTTTAAAAGCTCTATCTGTGAGTTAAAAGGGAAACCGTTGATCGTAGCGTATACTTTTTTCCCTCTCTCATGAGCATACTTGATACCCGCTTCAAAATCTTCAAACGTAAACTCTTTCCCGCTTCTAATACGAAGCGAGAAATGACTCACCCCGCCATATACTGCATCTGCTCCAAAATCAAGAGCGATCTTTAACTTCTCCAGCGTTCCTGCCGGAGATAATAATTCTACTTTTTTCATGCCTGTCCAAATTGTTCTAATAATGCTTCTATATCTTCTGTTGAAGCAAGTTCATCGTTCTCATCACCCTCAATATGTTTTGCTGAAGATACACGTGAACTATCATCTACTTGTGATTCAAATAGTGAGTTCATATAATGAGATAAAGTTCTCATTACATTAATAACACGTTCGATTTTTTGACGGTGGATATCCTGATACTGCATAATATCCATTACATTCATGATCGAATCACCTGAATTTTGTAATACTTCCACTACAGACTGTGCTTCTGCTAAAGCATTCTCATTTGTTTCAAGTTGTGTCTGAAATGTACTTACATCCGGAAACTTTTCACTTAGTGTTTTAAAGAGTGTTACATTTGCTTCTAATATATCCACTACATTACTAAGATCTGTTTCTTTATCCATAAGGTCATTGCTAATTGCCTCAATAATATCAAAAATCTCTGATGCTTTCTCTTCAGACTCTTTGGTAACATCATCGAGTTGATGCACTACTTTATTTTCATGAGTTGCAGGAGGTCCCCACTTTGGTGGTTCTTTACCTTCCATATCAGGTACATTAGAAGCATCACTTTCTAGCTCAACTTCCTCGTTTTGCACCTCTTCTTCGTCTTCAAGACTGTCTAGGTCTAGATCGCCACCCATCAATGCATCTAATTCTTCTTGAGTCATCAAGATCTCCAAAATTGAATAATTTATTAATTAACACTATAATAACATAAAATAAATAATAAAAGGCACACATGATCGTCGATTTACACAACCATACACCCCTTTGTAATCATGCAGATGGGAAGATTGATGAGTATATATTAGCAGCTGTTAATTCAGGCACAAAAGTGTTTGGTTTTGCCGATCATGCACCTATGGATTTTGACCCTAAATATCGTATGAGCTTTGAAGAGATGAGCTGTTATGAATCAGATGTTTTAGATGCAAAACAGAGGTATAAAGATCAGATAAAAATTTTGCTCGGATATGAGGTTGACTACCTAGAAGGGCATATGGATAAAAGAGTACTTGATGCAGATGTAGACTATCTTATAGGTTCTGTTCACTTCATAGATGAATGGGGATTTGACAATCCGGAATTTATCGGTCGATATGAACATGAAAATATTGATGAAATTTGGGAAAAATATTTTTTAGCCATTGAAAAAATGGCAAAAACAAAACTGTTTGATATTGTAGGACATCTTGACCTTATTAAAGTATTTAAGTTTATGCCAAATAAAGATATTGTAGAACTTGCGAAAAATGCACTTCATGCTATTAAAGAAGCTGATATGACATTGGAGATTAACGTTGCAGGGTATAGAAAACCTATCGGTGAAGCTTACCCTTCAAAAGAGTTGCTCCAAGCAGCATTTGAGTTAGATATTCCGATCACATTTAGTTCAGATGCTCATAAACCTGAGCAAGTGAACCTTTATAACGATCAAGTTGTTAAACTTGCACGTGACGTTGGGTACAAAGAATGTGCCTATTATGAAAACAGAGAGCGAAAATTTTTAAAATTTTAGCTCTTCGTATTTACCAACCACATTGAAAATATATCAAGGTAATTCCAAAAAGATTCGATATATTCAGGTGTAATCCCTTCATCTACCAATGCTTCTAAAAGTGGTTTATAGAGTGCTAACCACGATTTTCTAGCATGTTCATCTATACGAAACGGAGCATGACGCCCAACCATTTGATGCTGCCCTCTTGTTTGAGTAAAGTAATCAGGCCCACCGCTAATTTCAACTAAGAATGCAAAAGCATGTTCTTTTGCTTCTTCAAAATCATCATCATCAAAAATTGGAAATAAAAATGCGATATCACTTGTTTTTATAGATTCATAGTGATCATATACAAGTTTTTTGAATCTCTCTTCACCTACTTCATGTAAAAAACCGGGATGGGGTTTTGCAACAGGTGGTCTAACACCTATCTCTCCATCAGTAATTTGTAAATCCACAACTTACCCTTTTTTCATTGATATGGCATTAATTATACAAATTTATATTTATTATTACTTGATTTATATCAAGAAACTTATAATAATTGCTCGATGTATAACAAAACTTCTCACACAGAACTACCCATATTTGCCCATATTATTAACAAAACTCTAAAAAGAAATATGTTGTGAAGATATAAAGTTAGCTTTAATATTTTCATTTGTATAATACAGACATACAACAATAAATGTAAAAAGGAAATCCGAATGGGTAAATATATTGAATTAACAGGTGCAGATTTTGAATCAACAGTAGCAGAAGGTGTTACATTAGTAGACTTTTGGGCTCCATGGTGTGGTCCATGTCGTATGATTGCTCCAATCATCGAAGAATTAGCTGAAGAGTTTGACGGAAAAGCTAAGATTTGTAAAGTAAATACAGATGAAGAGCAAGACATTGCTGTTAAATTCGGTATTCGTTCTATCCCAACTATTCTTTTCTTCAAAGATGGTGAGATGGTTGAGCAAATGGTTGGTGCTGCTTCAAAACAAGCTTTCGCTGACAAACTTAACTCTCTTTTATAATATATGAAAGAAAAAAGGGAAAGAAAAAAGGGTACATCTCTTTTTTCTCTCTCAACACTGCTGGCTTCTTTTTTCGGTGCTGCTATGATCGCTGGTGCCTTTGCTTATTTTAACTACAAGTTTTCAGAGTATAAATTTATAAACTTCAAAGATTGGGTCTTTTACGAAAAGCAGGATCTTTTTATTCCTAAAGAGGATAAATACCTTGTTATCTTTTACTCTTCAAAACAAAGAAATACTATACAAAAACTCTCAAACATAAAGACAGAGCTCCCTGTAATTGCTATCGATTACTATAATGATGTTGCTCCAAATACAGAAAACACTACCTTTTTACATTCAGGAACTACTACAAGTTTACAGTTTATTCAACGCTTTAATATTTATGAAATACCATCTATTTTTTTTATAAAGAAACAAAAAGATTCTCTTTATAAACAAGATAGTATGATACACAAACTTGATAATTTAGATGAGATATCAAACAAAATAAAAACATTATAAAAGGATTTTAAATGATACTTGATTGTGCTATAGTTGGTGGTGGACCTGCAGGTTTAACTGCAGGACTTTATGCGACACGCGGCGGATTAGAAAATGTAGTTATGTATGAAAAAGGTATGCCCGGCGGACAAATTACACAAAGTTCTGAGATAGAAAACTATCCTGGTGTAACAGGTGAGATTACGGGAATGGATCTTATGATGCCATGGCCTGAGCAATGTCAAAAATTTGGTCTTAAACACGATATGGTAGAAGTTACTCGTATTACTAAAGAGGGAGATGTTTTTACAATCCACAAAGGTGATGGCTCTACAGATCAGGCACACTCTGTAATTGTAGGAACTGGTTCTTCTCCAAGACGTGCAGGTTTTAAAGGTGAAGATGAGTTCTTCGGTAAAGGTGTAAGTACATGTGCTACTTGTGACGGTTTTTTCTATAAAGGGAAAGAGGTAGCAGTAATCGGCGGTGGTGATACAGCACTTGAAGAAGCACTTTACCTGGCAAAAATTTGTTCAAAAGTATATCTGATCCACAGACGCGACACATTCCGTTCAGCACCAAATACTGTTAAACGTGTAGAGAACACTGAAAATATTGAACTTGTATTAAACTCTACTCCTGAAGAAGTTTACGGTGATGCTATGGGTGTAACTGGTGTACGCGTTATCAATAATAATGGTGAAACCAGAGATATTGAAGTACCGGGTGTATTTACATTTGTTGGTAATGATGTAAACAACCAAGTACTTATCCAAGAAGACGGTTCTTTCCTTTGTGATGTAAATGAGCAAGGGCAAGTTATGGTTAACCTTAGTATGAAAACTTCAGTTCCTGGACTTTTTGCAACAGGCGATATGCGTGTTGAAGCTCCAAAACAAGTTGTTAGTGCAGCAGGTGACGGTGCAGTTGCCGCACTGAGTGCAATTAGCTATGTTGATGAACTTTTAAACTAAGAGATGTTACTATTTCAAAAAGTTTTTTCATAGAGTAAAAGGATAACAAATGATAAAAGTTGGCGTATTTGGTGCAAGCGGTCGTGTAGGAAAACTGTTAATAGAGGATTTAAAATCAACTGCGGGTATGAGTGTAAGTAGTGTATTTGTACGTAATTCTTTAGACTTTGCTATTGATCCTTCTGTTTTAGTAACATCTGACATGCATACATTTTTAAATGGTTGTGACATAGTAATAGACTTTTCACTTCCTGAAGCTTGTGAAAGTTTACTTGAAGAAGCAGTAAAAACACCAAAACCGCTCGTTATCGGAACAACCGGTTTAAATACACACCAACTAAATCTTTTAAAACAGGCTAGTGAAGTTATGCCTGTTTTATACGCTACAAACATGAGTCTAGGTGTAGCACTCTTAAATAAACTTGTATATCAGGCTTCAAAAACTTTAGAAGGGTTTGATATCGAGATCGTTGAGATGCACCACAGACACAAAAAAGATGCACCAAGCGGTACGGCACTAACACTCAGTGAATCAGCTGCAGCAGGTCGTGGACTTGATATAGACAAGGTACGCGTAAGTGGACGTGACGGTAACATCGGAGAAAGAACTAGTGATGAGATAGCAGTAATGGCACTTCGCGGTGGTGATATCGTAGGACGCCATACTGTAGGTTTTTATAACGACGGTGAGTTTATAGAACTGAACCACACTGCAACAAGTAGAAATACGTTCTCTAAGGGTGCTATCCGTGCCGGAAAATGGCTTGCAGATAAAGAGGCAGGACTTTACTCTATCTCTGATTGTTTAGAGATAAACTAAAAAAATTTATCTCTAAATATTTTTAGCACTTTGTGCTAACTTCGCCCAAGCAGAACCTTTATCTGCTTGGATTGCTTCATCATATGCTTTTTGAGCTTCATCATCTTTCCACAACTTACTATATGCAGAACCAAGTAAATATTTTTGGCGTGCTCTATCGCTTGTAGAGAGTTTTGCATCATCTAAAGACTTAATAACCTCTAAGGCATTTTCATAGTTATCTTTATTCATATATGCTTGATATAAAGAGAACTCTATATATGGTGTTTGTGCATGTGATGATGTTCGTCTTTGCAAGTCATAGATTTTTTTACCATATTTAATCACCATGTTATCATCTTTTTTTGCAACACCTACTGCAACCATATTTGCATATCTGTCTATATCTTTATAACTGTCTTTGAAAACCTCTTCAACTTTTACTATCGCTTTGATCATCTCATCTTGTTTTTCTAAACGGTTATATGTGTCAAACAAGATTCTATATACCTCTAAGTATTTTTCATCCTTATCTAGCTCTATGAGTGTCGTTAAATCTTTTGCTGCTTGAAGAACATCCTGATAGTTTCCTGTCGCAAAATCTACTTTTATGTATCTAAAGAGCCATTTCTCTTTCTCTTGAACATCTTTGGTGTCAATATTTTTAACTGTCATCTGTTTTGCCAACTGATAATCACCGCCCATCATGGCACATTCATAAACACCGTCATCCCATTTACTTGAAAGGGTTACATTGTGTTCACTTGATATTATAAGGACCTCTTCACAGTTTTTCTTTTCCAGTGATTCTTGCATTGCTCCAATAGCTGCAGTCTCTATGATAGAAGGTACTTCAGTATATGTTGTTTGGTCTAAAGCCAATAGTTCCGACTTTAAATTAAGAACTTGAGCATATTTTCCCAAACTGTTCAAAAGTTTTGTTTTTTCATATAATGCTTTTGATCCGATTGAATCGTTTTGATACTCCTCGATCAACTTATTGAACTCTGCTAGTTTCACACTACTGTTCATATCATCTACATCGAAAAAGAGTTGATCTTTGGCTAATTCAACCTCTTTTATGTAATCTCCTTCCGGAAACTTTTTCATATAACTGTTTAAAGCATCTAATGCTGCTCTTTTTTCACTTGTATGAGCTAAATACAATCCTTTATAAGCCAAGACCTCTTCATATTCATCGTAAGTAGGATTAATAGCATCAAGCAATGCAGAATCGATATCCGCAGCAGTTTGATATTGCCCTGCTTCTACCAACTCTTTAACGAGGTCTAAAGAGGTTTTTAAATCCTCTTTAAAATACTGCGGTTTTACTTTCAATATTTTTTCTAAATACTTACTTGATTCTTTTGGAGATTGTGAAAATGCCAAATTAGAAAGATGGTAAGCAGCTTCTACTGCCACATCAACATCTTTCGTTTCATATAAAGCTTTTTTATAAAATTTTTCAGCTTGTGAAGCACCGCCAGATTCCTCTAGTGCTTCCCCCTTATAGATAAATCCGCGTTGTGCATATTTAGTTCCTGCATGTTCACTGAATAATCTATCAAAGAAATAGTCGGAATCGGAACTTAAACCTATTTTCGAATATCCGTATGCTATTAAAGAGAGTACTTCTGCAACATTTTCATCTGCCGAGTACTCGCGTAAAAAGATTTTTGCACTCTCTATAACATTGTCATAATCTTTTAGTTTTTCATAGATCTTAATTTTATAGTAAAGAAGTTCTGCTTTAAAAAGTGTATTTGGATATTTTTTCAAAATATCATTTGTAATATCTAAACATCTCTCATAATCTTTTTGTTCAAAATATTGTTTTACTTTTATATATTCCGAAACATCTTCCACTCTTTTGATTGCAACCGGATTCCCTTTGATATCTAAACTACCAACATACGGTAATTTATCTTGCTCCATATAAAAAGGAAAATTAATTGCTAAATCGGAACGCTGATCTTTTTTCACTAAAGGAAACTTGTCTTTATATCCTACAACTATCCAGCTATCACTTAACGAAACATCTGCACTAAAAAGAGTAGTGTCTTCTGTAAGGTCAAATATGTTTGAATAGAGTTTCATCTTATGTTTTGGTTTTATAGAGAGGAAAAAAGTACCCTTTTGTATAAAGGTATTCACTTTAAAAAACTCATCTTCTAGATGTTTTACATCTTTAGATGATCTTTTTGAAAATGCACACACGATCTCTTTTGTTTCTTGAAATTCATTTTGTAAAGCTTTACAGGTAAATTTACTTTGATCGTTGAGATGTAAGATAGAGTATTTTATGAAGTTCTCTTTTGCACTGTCGATAGAGATCTCAAGTGCAAAAGAGAGGATAGGTATAAGGGTTAAGAGTATCCATTTAAACAAATCTCTTCCCCTTCTTTATTGAAATTATTATCTATTAATAACCACTGTTGTATACAAAAGCCGTAATAAACTCTAGTAGTGGATTTACAGCTAGAAAAGCAAAGATTGTTCCTAATACTGCTATACCAATGATAGTGTTTAACGGTTTCGTAGCATTTGCTACATATAGCTGACCACCGTCGTTGTCGATGATTGGCTCTTTCATAAACATATACACGATAAGTTTTAAATAGTAGTAACCTGCAATTGCAGAGTTAAGAGCCATAATAAGTGCTAATATCGTATATCCGCTTGTTACTGCAGAAGAAATCATATATAGTTTACCCCAGAATAGTGCAAATGGAGGAATACCTGCTAAACTTAACATGAACAGAGCCATAATAAGTGCACTAATCGGTGCAGTTTTTATCATTCCTGCAAATTTATCAAATGAATGATCTGACATCTGATGCTCACGTAAATGTTTTTGTCTTGAGATCCATAACATAGAGAATGAACCAAGGTTTACAAATGAGAACAGTACCCAGTATAAGAACAATGCAGAATTTGCTTGAGTTGTTCCGATTAAGATAGCTGCCATAACAAAACCTGCATGAGAGATTGAAGAGTATGCAAGCATACGTTTCACATCTGTTTGTACAAGTGCCCAAAGGTTAGAGATAGTCATTGTTACAACAACAAAGATGTAAAGGATAACTTCTAACCAAACGATATCACTGTGAACTAGGAATTCAAAAAGTCTCATAGTCACAACAAATGCCGCAATTTTTGGTACGATTGACATATATCCAGCCATTGCAGCAGAACTACCCTCATAAACATCAGGTGCCCATGTATGGAATGGAACAAGAGATAGTTTGAAACCAAAAGATGCTAACATAAACACTACAGCTACAAGCACGTAACCGATATCTGCATAGTTGTTGTTTGCTAAAACTAAAGCGATTTTATTGATCTCAACTGAACCAGTAAGTGCATAAAATACCATCGCACCAAAACTGTAGAAACCAGCTGCTAATGCACCCATAGTAAAGTATTTAACTGCCGCTTCAAATGATTTGTCACGGTTATGCATAGCGATCATAGTGTAAAGCGCTAAAGATGACGTCTCTAAACCTACAAAGATAAGGATTAGGTTATCAGACGAAACCATAAACTGGAATCCACCAATCATGAATAGGAACAATGCAAAGAACTCAGGATACGAGAACTCGTGGAAACGCTTGTGTGTTAACGCTAATGGAATAAACAGCATAGATGCAAGCACAATAATAAATTGTGAAAGTATTGCTAAACCGTCAATTAACATTAAATCAAACACACCCATAGTGACACCACTTTGAGTAAAGATCTCACTTGAATCTACAAGTGCGATAAAATCCATACCTAAGAATAATAAAGAAAGTACTACATATAAACTCTTATGAAGACCACCTTTAAATAGATCAACAACTAAAATTAATAGTGCTCCAATGATAGGTATTAACATTGGTGCTAGAGTCATTAAGTTTAACGACTCTACAGGGATATTTATTGGTGATAACATTAATGTACCTCCTTAATAGAAGATTTTGCAGCAATAACTATCTCTTTTGACTCAACAAGATTAGGAATTCTCTCTTTTGCTAAATCAGTTTGTGACTTATTGTGCATTAATTGAACAATTGCTTTTACAGAGTTGTCAATTGGCTCTAATACAGGTTTTGGATATACACCTAACCAGATTGTAATAACAGATAATGGAATTAATGCAATAAGTTCACGTTTATTTACATCAGGAAGATTTTTATTCTCCTCTTTAATCTCATTACCAAAGAACATTTTTTTGTATGCTGACAACATATAGATAGCACCAACGATGATCGCAGTACCGGCAAGTAGTGTCAACATATGTGATTGTTGATAGAATCCAAGTAAACTTAAGAACTCACCAACGAAGTTGATTGTAAGCGGCATACCAACAGAAGCCATTAACATGATTCCAAAGATAGTTGCATATCTAGGCATAACATTCGCTAAACCACCAAACTCACTCATCATCTTAGTATGACGTCTGTCATAGATAACACCAACAAGTAAGAACAGTGCACCTGAAACAACACCGTGTGCAATCATTAAGAAAATAGAACCAGAGATACCTTCAACGTTTAATGCAAAAGTACCAAGGATAATAACACCCATGTGTGAAATTGAAGAGTAAGCAACAACTTGTTTAATATCTTCTTGAGCATATGCAACCATCGCAGTATAGATGATCATAATAATAGCGATAATTGCTATTGGCACCATAAAGAATGCTGATGCATCCGGGAACAGTGGTAATGAAAAACGGATAAACGCATATGTACCCATCTTAAGTAAAATAGCTGCAAGGATAACAGAACCGATAGTCGGTGCTTGACCGTGAGCATATGGTAACCATGTATGGAACGGGAACATTGGAACTTTGATCGCAAAACCGATAAAGAATGCTGCAAATAACCATAACTGGAATGTCTCCGGTAAGATAAGTCTATACCAGTCAAGTAGAGCAAAACTCCATACACCAGTAGCTTGGTAGTAAAAGAATGCCATAAAAAGCATACCAACAAGCATTACAAGTGAACCTGCAAATGTATACAGGAAGAACTTAATTGATGCATATATACGAAGCGGTCCACCCCATGCACCGATGATATATACCATTGGTACAAGAGAAAGTTCCCAGAACACGTAGAACACGATTGCATCTAAAGCAGCAAAAACACCAATCATAGTCATTTGTAAAAACAGTAGTGTAATGATCATGTTCTTAACGTTTGGAGTATCAGTAAGTGACGCAATACCAATCATTGTAAAGAATGAAGCCAAGATGATAATAAATAAAGAGATACCATCAACACCTAAAATATAGTTAATACCATATGCAGGTACTAAAGGTAACTGCTCCATAAATTGCATACCAGAAACATTGCCGTCAAATGCAAACCATAGCCATAGCGAGAGTGCGAACTCAACAACAGAAACACTCACACCAAAAGCACGGATACTCTCTTTTTGGATCATAAATCCTAAAATACCCGCTAATGCTGGAAAGAAAATTAAAATTGATAAAATGTGATCTATCATCTTACATTACTCCTAAACCTGATAAGATAGCTTTAATCTCATCAATATATCTAACTGCTAATCCAAAAACTACAGCTAAAGATAGTAGTACTACAGTACCACCTACCATCCATTTTAACATCGTAGAAAGATTTCCACTTTGCATACCTCTAGTTTTCTCACCTGTACCGTAAAGAATACCTGCAATACCGTCAACTGTTGCATCAACAATTTTAAGATCAACTTTTTTCCAAAATAGTTCTGAGATCTCTCTATACGGCTCTACTAAATATTTCTCATACGCATATGGGATATAGTATTGGTTGTATAACACTTTATACACAAAACTTTGTTCCATTTTGCTTGACCCGTCAGGTACAGTTGACCAAGATGCATATTTTTTATATGCAAACAGTACTGCTAAGATAACAAAAACCTGCGTACCGATTGTCATTGCCCAATAAACTACAGGATGGTGAATATGGTATTCAATAGCCGGTAAAAGGTTTGTAATCATCTCAAAGTATGAAAGTTTTAGTGAACCTGCAATTACAGCTAATAACAATAACGGACTCATCGCTACAAGCATAAATTTGTATGCTTCATGAGGATGGATACCGAAAAGTTTATATCTCTCTTCACCGTGGAAGATAAGAGCAACTAATCTAAATGAATAGAATGCCGTTAAACCTGCAGTGATTAATAACACTGAGTAGATAATATAGTGATGCTCAACAAATGCTGCTTCTAAGATTAGATCTTTTGAGAAGAATCCAGCAAGTGGGAAGATACCAGCAAGTGCTACTGAAGCTAGAGTCATCATAATAAATGTCCACTTCATAACCTTTTTAAGTCCACCCATTTTAAACGGATCAAGCTCATCATGCATAGCGTGCATTACGTTACCTGCACCTAAGAATAATAGTGCTTTAAAGAATGCGTGAGCCATAAGGTGGAAAAGTGCTACCCAGTATGCACCAAGTCCAGCTGCAGCAAACATATACCCTAACTGAGAAAGTGTAGAGTAAGCAATAATTCTTTTCATATCACGGTTTACAAGTGCCATAGATGCAGCAAAGATCGCAACAAATGCACCAAGAGACGCAATGAATAATCCAACATTTGGAATCATGTCATAAAGTTCGTTTGAACGGATAACTAAGTAAACACCAGCCGTTACCATTGTTGCCGCGTGGATAAGAGCCGAAACAGGAGTTGGACCTTCCATCGCATCTGCAAGCCATGTATGTAGAGGAAACTGAGCAGATTTACCCATAGCACCGATAAATAAGAAGATACCAATCCATACAAGTGTAGCTGTATCTAAGTTAGCCATTGCAGTGAATGCTTCAGTATATTGTAAAGTACCTGTGTTCCAGTAAATTAAGAAGATACCGATTAACATACCAAGGTCAGCGATACGGTTCATAATGAACGCTTCGTTTGCTGCCCAAGTTGCGATCTCTTTATGGTACCAGAATCCGATAAGACCCCAAGAACAAAGACCAACACCTTCCCAACCGATGAAAAGACCAGCGAAGTTGTCACTCATTACAAGAACCATCATTGAGAAAACGAAAGCCGATAACCAAGCAAAAAATCTGTTGAAACCTGCATCATGGTCCATATATCCGATTGAATAGATATGAACAATAGTAGATACCAGTGTTACAACCATCATCATAGTTACAGAAACCTGATCTACAACAAAACCAAATGGGATATAAAGATCTCCCGTAGCCATCCAAGTCATAAGCTCTACATGAACAGCTTCACCACCACCAAGTATGTGAGCTAAAAGAATAGAACTACTTACAAACGATGTAAATATTAGTAAACTTCCTACAATACCAGTAAAAGTTTTCTTTGGTGTCGCTGTAAAAAGCGCTGAGAACAAAGAACTTACTAGCGGTGCAAAAAGTGCAATGTATAAATATTTTTCCATATTTTATCCCCTCATACTTGCCATAGTTTCTAAGTCAACATTGTTGTGACGTTTATGCCATACAATTAAAAGACCAAGTCCAACTGCAACTTCAGAAGCAGCAATAGCAATTACAAAAAATGCAAACATCTGACCAGTTAAGTCAGCATAGTAGTGTGAAATCGCAGCAAAAGCGATGTTTACAGAGTTTAGTAAAATCTCAGTTGCGAAAAACAGTAATAATAGGTTCTTTCTTTTCATTACACCCACTAAACCAATAGCGAATAAAATTGTAGATAGAACAAGATAGTGATTTAAACCTATTTCCATCATGAAAGCACCTTTTTATTTTTTTCTTCAAGTTCTCTTATCTCATCAGCATTCATAAGAGTTAATGAAAGATCCATTTTCTTACCAGCTAAGATAATACCTGCGATCATAGCTACTAAAAGCATTACAGCCGCTACTTCAAACGGGATAAGATATTTTGTAAATAATACAACACCAACTTGTTGTGTATTTCCAACATTATCAAGTGCCGGAGCAAAAGCCATCATGTTATCAGATACGATTGGAGCTGCAAAAATTGCAACAACTAAAATAGCTGAAAGCGTTGCCATACCAACGATGATGTATTTGTTCCCCTGCTTCTCTTTAACTTCACGAGTAGTATCAAAGAACATCATACCAAACGCATAAAGAGCCATTACAGCACCCGTATAAACGATAATTTGTATCGCACCTAAGAAATCAGCACCAAGGATAAAGAAAAATGCCGATATAAAAATCATTCCCGCTGCTAATGCAGTTAATGCATATAACGCTTGAGATGTCGTTACAGTGATAAAGAACATCGCAATTGTTAAAAATGCAAACAAGTAAAACGCTACCGCTTCAAACATAATCCAAACTCCTTAATATGCTAGAGGTGTTTTCTTAACACGCTCATCTTCATGTGGTGTAATAGCACCGAAACCTTCAAACTCTTTTTGAGCATTTGCTTTCATAGTGTCTATCGGTGTTAACATATCATCATAAAGGATGAAATGCTCTCTTTGGTCACTTGCATTTTCATACTCACCACCGTGAGTAATAGCAAGTTCAGGACAAACCTCTGCACAATAACCACAGAAGATACAACGACCTAAGTTGATGCTATATTCAGAAACCTCTTTTCTTTGGTTTTCATCGTATTTTGTTTCCATACGGATACAGTTAGAAATACAAATCTTTTCACAAAGACCACAACCGATACATCTCTCAGCATCAGATTCCCAAAGACGTTTCATCTCATGAACCGCACGGTATCTTGGACCGATTGGCATCTTTTCAGCAGGATATTGTACCGTGTGAATATCAGCTTTGATCATTTCACGAAGTACAACCCAAAGACCTACAAAAAGCTCCCCTTTAAAAGTTCTTTTTGCAACACGTTTGAATTTACCCCATGGAGTTGTGGGATAATCTTCAATATCTACTAAATAGTAGCCACCCTCTGCTACATTTCTATCATTAAATGGTTCCATATTCATTCATATCCCCTTAAAACATCATCACAAAACCAGTGATTACAACATTAATCACTGCGATTGGCATAAGCACTTTCCAACATAACCACATAAGTTGATCCGGTCTTACATCTGGCCATGCAGCTCTAGTCCACAGGAAGAAGAAGAAAAAGAATGCAACTTTAGCAAGTAAACCTAAAGCACCTAGTAAACTACCGTCACCATATCCACCTAAGAAAATTAGAGGAATAACAAATGAGATAAAGAACATATTTGCATACTCACCGATGAAGAAAAGACCCCATCTCATACCAGAGTACTCAGTACCGAAACCGTCAATAATTTCGTGGTCATTAGCAATTAAGTGGAACGGTGTACGACCAGTTTCAGCAAATGCTGCGATCCAGAAAAGTACAAATGCAACAGGTTGTGACCATACGATCCACTCTGAAATTCCACCAGCTTGATATTCATTAAAATCAATTAATGAAAGTGAACCAACCATCATAATTGGAGCTAAAATTGATAAACCAGTTACAACCTCATAAGAGATAAATACTGCAGCTGTACGAGCAGCTGAAATAAGTGAATACTTATTTGCCGAAGCCATACCACCAAGTAAAGGTCCGTATAAACCAACAGCCATAATACCTAAGATGTATAAGATACCTATGTTGATATCTGAAACTATTGGATGAACTTCATATCCAAATAGTGTAAAAGACGGTAAAAACGGAATAGCAGCTGCAGCCATAAATGCAGTAGCAGCTGTAATTACCGGAGCTATTTTAAAGATTTTTACAACAACACCAGTCGGGATAATATCCTCTTTAGTAAAAAGTTTAATACCGTCCGCTGCAACTTGCAGTAAACCGTAAGGACCAACATTCATTGGTCCTAAACGACGTTGCATAAATGCCAGTACCTTTCTTTCGAAGTATGTACCAATACCAGCTAATGCTGAAAACACTAGTAAAATTACAACAACTTTAATTATCGTTTCTATTAAATATGCGCTGTCCATACACTACACCTTTTCTATCGAAGCTGAATTAAAACGATAACCGTCAAATAAAGCCTCTGAATTTAATTTTGAATCAAAAGTAGGAAGAACTACTATTGAACCTGAGATTTTGTTATCACTAACTACAGCAGCAGTAAGCTCCCCTTTATTAGTTTTAACTCTAACTGTATCACCCTCATTAAAGTCTGAGTTAGATAAAAATTCTTCAGACATATATACACCACTTACTTCATCAAGTTCAGTAGCTTTATTAGTAAAATCATTAAATTGTCTTACCGGATTAGCAAGGTAGATTATACTACCTTCTAGCTTGTCCTCGCTGAATTTAGCCACACTTTCGTCGCCAGTAGCGCTAACTGCTACATTTTCTAACACGTAACCTCTAACCTCTGTACCGTCATTTTCATAATGGTTTGGTAGGCTGTCAAAATCAACTGCTTTGAAACCTTTTTCTGTCGGTAAACTTGCAGTATAGTCAATTACATTCTCAGCATTAAAGCCTAATGCATTAGCGATATCATTTAATTCATATCCGCCATATGACACTGCTGCATTTGTAGGGTTAACACGTTTATTTATAGATGTTAAAGTTCCCTCTTGCTGATTCATAGCAGGCATATCTAAATCACCGTCACCTAAAGCTGAAAGCGTAAAGTCACCTTTTGTGTTATAACCGATAGCATATGAACCCGCTGCCTCATCTAAATCACAAATTAAGCTTACACCTAAAGAGTTTGTTAGTGCAGGGATCATTGTTACTTCAAACTTAGAATACTTCTCAATAAGAGCTACTAATCTTGCTAAGTTTTTAGCGTTTGGATGCGTATAAAGATCCGGTCCAACCATAAGAGCAAAAGTTTCAGCTTTTTTAGTATTTTTCTCTAAAGCTTCCATAAAGTCAGATTGTGCGCCAAGAAGTTCTAAAAGTTTGTTATCATCTACAACAACTTCTTTAGAGACTTTTTTATTTACCATCTTAGATTTTTCTACTTCAACCTCTTCCTCTTCACCAGTCTCTTCGTTAACTTTCATCTCTTTAACGATCTCAACAACTTTTTCTTTTACAGTCTCTTCAACCGTTACAGTTTTTTCAGAGTGGAAAGATGCAAGATATTCAGTAATATCAGCAGGCATTGCAGCTTTATCACCGAATAGATCAAGTACTAAATAAAGTGCTATTTCTTCTTGAAGAGGAGCATGTTCAACTGTCATAATAGACTTACCAAGACCTTCAATAATAGGATCTTTCACAGGGTGGAAATAAAGTCCCGCACCTTTGTTAACAGTTAAAGAGTTATTAAGTGCATATCTTGCATTTGGATTATCAGCTTTTAGTGCCGAACCAACAGAAACGATGAAATTAGAATCCATAGTAACTTTTAGATCGCCGCCATATAATGATGTTCCACTCACTTCAGAGTAATCTTTTAAGAAAGTTTGGAACGCTTTTGCTTCATCATTAACAAGTTTGTAACCAAATTTTTCCTTCATAGATTGAAGTAGGTATGCTTCTTCATTCGTGATCGTTGATGTAAACTTGATAGTATCTGCTTTTTTGAAAGCTTCAAGAGCATTAGTAAATGCCGTCTCATCTTTTGTAACATCGGCGTTTTGATAGTCAAAACCGTAGCGACCTGCACCACAAAGCGATACATAGTTCCACTCATTCATTACACGATAGATTTTCTCTGTGTCATCATGTAAACTTGTATGTTTTACATCGTAAGAGATCTGACATCCCGCAGAACAGTGACCACAAGTAGCTGGAACTTGTTTTAATTCCCATGCATTTGATTTGTACATAAAGTGAGTATCTACTAATGCACCAACAGGACATACAGCAGCACACTCACCACAAGATGTACAATCTAGTTCATCAGTTCCGTTAGTAAGACCGATAACAGACTTGTTTAACTTATTCCACATTGCATAAGCATCTTTAGGCATTGTTTCTTTAAACTCTGTATCGATACCTTCAGCACCGCGTGCAATTGTTTTTAAAGAGTTGTCACCGATCATATCTTTACATGCAGTTACACATCTTTCACAAACGATACATAAGCCCGGATCGTAGTGTAAGTGTCCCCAATCATGAGCACTTCTATCTACATCTTTGATCGCATAACTTTGAGAATCTACTTCAATCTCTAAAGTATAGTTTTGTAGTTCACACTCACCCGACT
Organism: Sulfurimonas sp. hsl 1-7; assembly: GCF_030577135.1. Lineage (NCBI taxonomy): Bacteria > Pseudomonadati > Campylobacterota > Epsilonproteobacteria > Campylobacterales > Sulfurimonadaceae > Sulfurimonas > Sulfurimonas microaerophilic. The sequence goes on from NZ_JAUIRR010000003.1 coordinate 90,307, forward strand.
GGTCACAAACACCACACTGTAATGGATGGTTTACATCGTAAACTTCCATAATTGCACGGCGCTCTTTTTCAATGTTTTCAGTCGTAGTTGTAATATTCATCCCGTCTTTTGCTTTAGCGTTACAAGCATATACTTGTTTCCCGTCAGCCTCAACAAGACAAATACGACAAGCTAGAGTTGGAGAACATCTAGTCAAATAACATATTGCCGGGATAAAGATATCATTCGCACGAGCGGCGTTGAGTATATACTCACCCTCTTGCGTCTGTATCTCACGACCATCAATATTTATACTGATTTTACTCATGATACCACTCTTTCTATCTTGGATTTTGCAAATCTATATGCACTCATACTTTCCATATCAAATACTGGATTAAGTGCAATAGTCCCTTTTAACTCATCATCAAGTTTAAAAGTTCTTGTAACACTTTGTGAACCAAATGTGATTGTAACTTTGTCACCGTCAGAGATTTTAGCAGCTGTTGCAAATTGCTGTGAACCTCTTAGTGCATCATCTTTTGGTAATTGTGTTGTTTTGTTTGTATAGTTGTTAAACTGTAAAACAGGGTTTGCATTGTAGATAATAGTACCGTTATACTCCGGTAATTCCTCTACATCTTCCAGTTTTGCCGTTGTTTCAACTTCAACCTCGTCTAATAGATAACCTCTTACATCTTCCCCTAACGGGCTTAAGAAGTTCTCTAAGTTATCAAACTCTACCGCTTTAAAGCCTGCAATATTTGATAACTCTTTTGTGTAGTCGATCGTATTTTTCGCTTCTAAACCTAAAGCGTTTGCTATATCGTTTAACGTATATCCATCAAAACCAAGTGCAACGTTTAAAGGCAATACTCTATTGTCAATGCTAACAACTGTACCCTCTTGTTGATTCAGTGCAGGTACCGCTAAATCAGCAGAGCCTAAAGATGAGATAACAAAATCACCTTTTTCGTTGTAACCAACTACGTTAGCACTGTTTTCATCAGCATCAAGATCACAAATCATACTTACACCCGTCGTGTTTACTTCAGATGGAACTACAACTAACGAGAAGTCAGTATACTTTTCAATTGTTGCTGCAAGTTTTGCAATATTTTCTGCACGCGCGTGAGCTAAAACATCGCTACCGATTACAAGTACATTATTTTTTGCACGAGCAAAAGATTTTTTCATAAATTTGAGTTCATCGTCACCTACATTGCTCTCAGCAGATAGGTTTCCTAGATCTAAGTTATCTAAAAATGCTTTTGTATCTTCATCTACATCAACATTCTCTAAAAGTTCATTAGCGATAAGTGCGAGTACACCTTCTTCAGAACCTGCTTCATATTTCATAAACTGCGTAACAGTATTTTGAAGTAAAGCATCCTCGATCGGGTGTGCATATACAATTTTTGCACCGTTGTGACGTGATGCAGTTGTAAGTGCATATCTTACACCAGGATTATCAGTTGCTATTCTTGAACCAAGAACAATTACAGCCTCAGCTTGTTTAATAGCATCTAATGAACCGCTGTGGTGTAGTTTACCGCTTACAGAGCTGTACGATTTCATAAAGTCAGCGTATTGTTTTGCATCTTCATTGAAAAGTTTTAGACCTAACATCTCTTTTAATTTCTGAAGAATATACGCCTCTTCATTTGTAATCATAGAACTAAAACGGATAGCACCTGCATTTTTCACAGCCTCTACAGCTTTGTTAAATGCCGCTGCATCACTTTTTTGTTCATTGTTAAAGTCAAATCCGAAACGTCCAGCTCCACATAAAGATGTAAACTCAAAGTTATTTTTCACTCTATGGATAGCATCATTACCGTTTAAACCAGTATGTTTTACTTCATACTCTAATGAACATCCTGCTGAACAGTGTGCACAAGTTGATGGTACACGAGAAAGTTCCCATGCATTTGCAGAGTATTTAAACTCACTGCTTACAAGTGCACCGACAGGACAAACCGCTATACACTCTCCACAGAAAGTACAATCAAGTTTCTCTGCATTTTTAGGGATAATAGTTGAACTGTATCCACCAAAATAAACATCAATTGCATCATCACCGATAGACTCATTACAAACGTGTGTACACTTCTCACACATGATACATAAAGCCGGATCGTAAGAGATAAGTCCCCAATCTTTTACAGTTTTATGTTGTTCACGAGCAGAAAAGTTTTGAGCATCTACACCAAATTCTAGAGTCATATTTTGTAGATCACACTCACCAGATTTGTCACATACACCACACTCTAACGGGTGATTTACATCATAAAGCTTCATGATGTTTGTACGTTCTTGCTCTAATTCTGCAGAGTTTGTTTTAACTTCTATTCCCTCAGTTGGAGGAGTATTACATGAAAGTATGAAACCATCAACCCCTTCAACCTCTACAGAACAGATACGGCACGATGCACACGGACTTGTTTTTGAGATGTAACACATAGTCGGAATATAGATTCCCGCTTTACGTGCAGCTTGTAAAATAGTCTCACCTTTTTGAGCCTCTACAAGTTGACCATCAATTTTAAAGTTAATTGTCTTACTCATTCAGCCCCCTTATGCCTGTACCATAGCGATATAATAACAACGCATACAACGCTCAGCCTCAGTTAAAGCCTGATCTTGAGTAAATCCAAGATTTACCTCTTTGTTGTTATCTTTTCTCACATCAACATCAAGCACTTCTGCATGCTCACGTGGTAATCCCGGTAACCAACCAGTAATTTTCTCGTTTTTGTCATACACTTTTAACTTCATTAAGTGATCTTCCATGATCTCTTCATCTGTTAAAGTGATCTCACCAGTTTGTACATATCTTGACATTACAGATGCTGCACGTTTAGCCTGACCTACTGCATTAACGATAGTCATCGGACCATATTCACAGTCACCTGAAGCAAAGATACCTTTACGAGATGTCATATAGTCTTTACCGTTAGTCTTAATAGTAGCCCATGATGTCATCTCAATATCCCACTCTTCAGGAAGAAGATCAAGATCAGCCGATTGAGAAACTGCAGGGATTAAATAATCTGCTTCAATCGTATACGACGCACCTTCAACTTTTTCTAAATTCGGGCGTCCGCCATCAGGATCCGGTACTAATTCAAACTTATCGATCAACAGTTCAGTTAATACATCATTCTCATCAGTTGTAATTTTATTTACCGCAGAGTGGAAAAGGAACTCTACACCCTCTTCAACTGCTTCGTGATATTCTTCATACGTAGTATTACGGATAATAGTTTTCTCATCACGGCGATAAATCATATATACTTTTTTAGCACCTGCACGGATTGAACAACGTACAACGTCCATAGATGTAAAACCACCACCTACACACACAACTGTTTTACCAGTTAAATCTACGTGATCAGTTGGAAGCAATTGCTGCTCTTGGACATGTTTAGGAGTTTTAATATCAAACTTCTCATACAGGTTTACCCAGTCAAGGAAATCGATTGCTCCCCAGTAACCTTTAATCTCTTCACGTTCATTGTCACAACGAACTTTTTTAGAGATACGCGTACCAGTTGCTACCATTACAGCGTCATATTCTTGCTCAAATCTACGCATATCATCAGCTGTAATTTTACGGTTAGTGATAAAGTTTACACCCATATCACGAACACATTCGATATCTTGTGCGTACTTATCCCACGGCATACGGTATTCAGGAACTCCAACAGTTACCTCACCACCAAGAACCGGAAGCTCTTCATAACAATCAACTTCAATTCCCTCAGCAGCTGTATAGTATGCTGTAGTTAAACCTGCAGGGCCTGCACCGATAACTGCAATTTTCTTACCGATAGATTCTTTTTTCTCCATAGGATGGAAATAATTAAAACCATGATCAGTTTCATAATCAGCACCTAAACGTTTCAGCGCCATAATAGAGATAGGCTCATCAAGGTTTGTTCTACGACATGCATCTTCACAAGGGTGTGGACAAACACGACCACAAGTGTGAGCAAGCGGCATAGTTTGACGAGTTGCTTCTAGTGAATCATCGAAACGTAAATCTCTTACACCTTCAATATATCCAGGAATATCAACATGTGCCGGACAAGCGTCTGTACAAGGTGCAGTTATTTTTGCGATATAACTTGCATCTGCATCGTAATGTTTTGACGGCTTTTTCTCGTTAATACACTCAAGGAAAGTATCTTCAAAGTGTGTCATCAGATCTAAAATAGGATTTGGAACAGTTTTTCCTATCTCACATTTAGATGTGATCTGCATACTTTTTCCGATCTCTTTTAAGTGGTCTAAATCAGCTACTTCACCCTCACCGCGAGCGATTTTATCAAGTTGATCGTATAAAATACGTCCACCCCAACGTCCCGGTGCACATCTACCACACGCTTCAGAGTACTCTTGGTACTGAGCTGCGTATTCCATCGCCAGGCGGATAACATCTACATCTTCATCAAAAAGTGTAACACCGTCCCAACCGATGAATGCACGTGAAGATCTATGATCGTCATACTGTGCCGGCAGGTTATAAGCTGATTCTTCCCACTCTTCTTGAGGTTTACCGACATTGTTTACCAGTTCACCATTCCAAGTAGAAAAATATACTTTGCTCAAAACAAATTCCTAATCTTTTTTAACAACGATAGTCCAGTCAACTTCGTTGAATTTCAGTGAGTTGTATAACTCCCAACCACACTCTTTTACTAAGTCTGCACTTCTTTGTACAGGTGTAAAGTCGCCAATTTCAAAAAGAAAAATAAGTGTCTCACTTGGTTTGTGAGTTTCACCTAAGATCTCTTTCATACGAGGTTCAAAATTATCTTTTAAATGTCTTAGATCATATCTTTTCATTATCTATCTACCTCACCAAATACGATATTTGTTGTACCAATAATAGAAACAACATCCGGAATATAGTGACCAGGTAATAGGTCAGTTAAAATTCCTGTATGCCAGAAAGAAGGCGCACGTAGTTTTAATCTGTACGGATACGGTCCACCTTGAGAGTTGATGTAGTACCCTAGTTCACCTTTTGGTGATTCAGTAGCAACATAAACTTCACCAACCGGCGGTCTCATACCTTGAGTTACAAGTACGAAGTGCTGCATTAAAGAGTAGTTTTGTGTCATGATATCCAGCTTTGGAGCTGAGATATATTTAGGAGCGTGAGCCATTAACTCAGTTTGTCCCTCTTTAACACATCTCTCATACATCTCTATTGTTTGATAAAGGATCTTCGCAGATTCTCTCATCTCTTCCATATAGATTCTATAACGCGCGAAGTTGTCACCCTTGTCAGAGAACGGTACATTAAATTCTACTTCATCATAAAGTTCATACGGCTCTTCTTTACGGATATCCCATGCTACGCCAGAAGCTCTTAACATTGGACCTGTACAACCCCATGAAAGTGCCATATCTGTTGAGATAACACCAACATCTTCCATTCTCATTCTCCAGATACGGTTAGAATCCAGTAGATCTTCGTAATCTTTAATGTTTTGTGGAAGTTTGTCTAAGAAAGTTCTTAGTTGTGCCAAGAAATCATCTTGGATATCTAAAGGAACACCACCGATACGAATAGCTGCGTGAGTTAAACGTGCACCACAGTATCCCTCGATAATATCCATTAGGTATTCTCTTTCACGGAATGCAAATAAGAAGATAGTCATCGCACCGATATCAAGAGCAGTAGTTGCTAACCAGAAAAGGTGTGACATAAGACGGTTAATCTCTAAAAGCATCATTCTAATTACTTTTGCACGACGAGGAACTTCAAGTCCGATCAGTTTTTCAACTGCAAGTGCAAAACCGTAGTTGTTTGAAGATGAAGCGATATAATCCATACGGTCAGTAGTAGGCATAAACTCGTTATAGATCATATTTTCAGCCATCTTCTCCATACCACGGTGAAGATATCCAACATCTGGATGTGCTTTTGTAATTTGCTCTTGTTGAAGGTGAAGCATAAGTCTTAACTGTCCGTGAGCAGACGGGTGCTGTGGACCGAAGTTTAAGATTAGCTCATTATCTTCTCTGTCAAATGTAATATTTTCAAAAAACGGTGTTAATCTGTTTTTTACTTGTGCCATATTTATACCACCCTATCTTTGCGGATCATCAATAACTTTTGATGACTCTTTTGTATATTTTTTGATGAGGAATACTCCACCATCTTCTTGATACTCTTGAACTGTTCTTTCCATATCGTCAGTGATTTCAGTACCTTTTGGAACTTCAAAACCAAGACGTGCAAAACGTTCTGAATCGTATCTGTCGATTCTTGCAGTATCACGAAGTTCAGGCCCGATAATATCGCGTGCTTCTTTTCCGTAGATTTTATCAACTTCATACCAAGCAGCAAACTCATCACCCTCTAACGGGTAAGTTTTACGAAGTGGGAAACCTTGCCAGTCGTAAGGCATAAGGATACGTTTCATGAATGGGTGACCGTTAGCTTCGATACCGAACATATCGAACATCTCACGCTCAGACCAGTCAGCAGAACGGAAAAGTTTTTCAACAGAGTCAACAGCTTGCCCCTCTTTGATGAAATACTTGATACGGATACGTTTACGTTTAGTCATAGAAAGCATTTGATAGAAAATCTCGAAAGTACCGTCTTTTGCTAACCAATCGATCGCACTTAACTCTGAAAGTTGAGTATATTCTAACTCGTCTCTCATAAGTTCAAGTACACCGTAAATATCTTGCGGCTGAATATAAACAACCATTTGCTCAACTTGGATATACGCATCGCTTACTTCAAACTTCGCTTTGATAGCTGCAAGATCAGCAGCAAACACTGCATCATCTTCAACTGGAGTTTTAGGAACTTGCGGTGCTACATAATATCTATCTGTATAATAAGCTTTTGCTTGTACATCATCTTTTGGTGTATACGCTCTCATTACATTAACCTTTTAGCTTTTTGTGCTTTACCCGCTTTTTGTGCACGGATCTTTTGTTGTAATAACATTACACCGTACTGAAGTGTTTCAGGACGAGGTGCACAACCTGGAAGATAAAGATCAACAGGGATAATTCTGTCACAACCTTGAACAGTTGCGTAAGTATTAAACATACCACCAGTATTTGCACATGAACCCATTGAGATAACCCATCTAGGCTCAGTCATTTGGTCATAAAGACGTTTAATAAACTCAGCGTGTTTTTTTGTAAGTGTTCCCGCTACAATCATAACATCAGCCTGACGAGGAGATGCACGGAAAATAGTTCCGTAACGGTCAAAGTCAAAACGTGATGCACCCGAAGCCATCATCTCAATACCACAACAAGCAAGACCATAAGTCAATGCCCAAATTGAGTTCGAACGACCCCAGTTTACCACTTTGTCGATCGATGTAAGTGCTACCGGCAATCCACCGTCTTGTGTATAATTTACTTTATGTTGTGCCATTCTAGCGCTCCTTTTTTCCATGCATAAACGAAACCTATTGCTAATAATAGGATGAACATAATCATCTCAGCAAATCCAAACCATCCAAGTACTTTAAAATCTACAGCCCAAGGAAACATAAATACTATCTCTACATCAAATAGTAAAAACAAAAGTGCAAATAGATAAAACTGAGGTGAAACTCTGTTTGGTTGTTTCGTTACCTCAGGCCCACATTCATAAACCGAAAGTTTAATTTTTTCAGTGTCTTTAGCAGCTAATGCACGACTCGCAAGTCTTGCGATTGTAGTCGTTGCAATAAAAGCACCAAATGTTATAACAAAAAGTACAAATACCCCAAAATACGGATTTGCAGTACTAATATGCTCCATATAACCTACCTTTTTTAAATAAGAAGTTACCCCTAAGAATGTAACCCTTGTTTATATATTTGTTTTCCAACCTCTAAAAACACTTTATGTTATTAAAATAAAATGCTCTTTAGAGTTAGAAAAAACAGTTACTGCACTATATCAAAAAGAGTATTAAAAAAAGTTTTTATGAAAAAAAGAAATTTTCAGTGTCACGATTTGCAACACTGAAAAAATTGTAGTGAAAGATTGTGTGTAGTTTAGTAATACTTTTGTGACAAACCCGCTAAAAACTGTATGAAATATCATAAAAAAGCATATCGTTATCACTTATGGCATCAAAAAAGCTATTTCCTTTAAGGTAGTCCACTACACCTAAAGTAGTTTTGATACTATCTGAAGCATCATATTCGATCCAAGCTCTTTGATATCCACCCCCATCAAACGTATCTCCAAATGCACTTACTAAGTAGTTAAGGTGCACCGTTGCATTTTTAAAGTCGGATGTAATTCGAAAAGCTCCTTGATAGTTATCTTTTTTAAACGAATTCGTATTTACAAACCGTTTGTTGGCAAGGTCTAGACTCACCGTTGTATCTGCAATTCCGTTATATTCAAAACCTAGCAACATATCAAGTCTGTCAAACTTTTCATCTCCCGTTTGCAAAAACTTATAGTTTTGCATATATGCCGCTTCTCCTTTAACAAGCAAGCTTCCATATACATAAGCGATAGCTGCACCGTACATATTGATCTTACTTTCAATATTAACATCTGTTCTTGGATAAAACTCGAAATTCGGGTAGATATTTGCATAATAAAAATCTAAATCAAACCCTGTAAACTCTCCGGAAATATTTAGAGCATACGTTACATCATTCGGCTTTTTCTGTAAAGGCTGTTTGACAGGTGACGGATTAAAATCTCCACCAAACGGGGGATTTTTATCTTCGCGCTGTTCAAGTATGATAACCGGTGCAATATCCCAGTTGTCATAATAGTAATCAAACTTTGCCATCGTCGTACTTAGACGAAGGTCTTCAATATCTACCATACCGGGACGACGATTATCTAAAGGATTAAGTACATCAACTACGCGGATAGTATCACTTTTCCCCCACACTATCACCTGACGTCCAAGTTTTATATCAAGATCATCAGTAATCGAGCCTTGGATATAGGCATCAAAAAGTTCAACTTCACTTTGCAGAGCATTTAGCTCCTCTTTTGTAAACTCCTCTTCCCCTTTCATTTTGTAAGAGAGATCGTAAAATCCGTTTCCGTTGATTTTAAATTTAAAGCTCTTCCAAAGATCTCTGTTATACTCAAGGAACAAAGATGTTCTTAGAGAAGAGAATCTGTCGTGTGGGGCATCATTTTGATAACTGTAGGCAAACTCCTGTTTGAATTTTCCTTCAATGCCGTAATCTGATAAAGAGAATCTACTCTCCTCTTTTTGAGGTTGTACTACCATGCTAAGAGGTTCTTCATCAAACCCATCCATAAAAGCATCGGCATCATCTGCAACAGCCAATGTAGTTACCAGTAGAGATAAAAGAAAAAAACGCCCTAACAACTAGAGTCCTTTTTCGAGTCTTCTAGTAGTAAATACATCATCATCGATCGGCTTGTTCACTTTGATATTCTCAAACTGCAAGATTGTTTTGTGAAGAGTAGCTTTGCCCTGCTTTGTTGTCATTACCATCTCATCAACTACCCATATACCCTCTTGTTTATGCATCTTAGTCACATCAAGATATTTTCTATCTCCGTTTTTCATAAAACCGATTGAACGAACCACCATATCTATATCTTCTCGCACTAAACCTATAGTTTTTACATAACCCGATTCTTCAATCACATCTTCATTCACAGGAAGCGATTCAAGCATAGTTGTGTCATGTCCGCGTACTTGTGTATGTTTCATAATTTTGTATGTGTAATCATCTACGCTTCTTTTTGTCATGTCGTAGTATGAGAAATCACTCCCCATAAAACTTGAACTTTTATCGCTTGTCGGAATTCTTTTTACTTTTTTAAGTGCCGGAAGATAGAGCCACTGATCATCATCTTTGCTTGCATCATCATAATCATACGTTAAAAATGCAGTATCTTTTACATCTGCAGGAGATTTAAAAAACATGATTCTGTAGTCATCTTTGCCGAAATCTTTTCCGAATGTTTTGATCTCTCTGATTCTTTGATTGTTATTTTTATCGATAAGTATCATCTTCATATCTTGGATGATAGTTTTACCGTCATCTCTGTCATAAACTTTTTGAGCGATATCTCTTGCTTCATTCGCTTGAATGAAACTCCCAAACCCCAATAACGTAACTAAACATATCTTTTTGATCATTTTATCCATCCTCTTTTTGCAATTAGAACCATCAGTGCCGGAGCTAACAATAAGTCGGCAATAAGTGCTAAGATAATAACACTTCCCGTTAAAAATCCAAAGTTTTGTACACTTTCCATATTTCCAAACATATACGCATAAAATCCAAGTGAAAGTACTATAGTTGTAATCACTAACGCTTTACCCGTTGTGAAAAAAGTGTTCTCAACCGCTACAATTGCATCACCGCTTCTGAGATAGTAACGCTTGAAGTTGTGCATAAAGTGAATGGTATCATCCACTGCAAGTCCGATAGCAATCGAGCCGATTAAAAGGGTAAACATATCAAGAGGGATATGGTAGATGTACATTAAACTAAGCCCCACAATTACAGGAGATAAATTTGGTATCATAGAGATAAGTCCAAGACGCGCATCCCCCATAATAAACATCATAAGAATTGCGATCAGCGTAAAAGCGATAATGTAACTCTCTACCGATGAGCGGATTGCCTGTGTAAAAGTATGCACTAAGATAGGGATAATCCCCGTTACCGTAACCTCTTCATCTTTGAATGTCTCTTCAAATCTTGTTTGAACGTGAGCGAGCATATCTTCACTCTCTATAGAGTCAACCCAAGGCACCTTCACGGTAACTCGTAGTTTTGAAAACTGGGAATCAACAACATCTTCAAGATCGTCACTGCCGCTATTTTCAAAAAGCAGCAGCTCTTGAGAGAGTAAAGCTTGATCTGATGGGATTGTGTAAAGTGATTCATTGTTTTCGTGAAGCGCTTTATTGCTCTCTTTTACGATCGTATCGAGTGAGACCACTTTTCCTATATATGTTTTGCCGTCATCATACTCTGCAAGCTCTTTGTTAAGGTTATCTAGCTTTTGGAGTCTCTCTGGGTTCTGCCAGCCGTTTTGCTCTTTTGTATCAACTACCACTTCAACTGTCAACGAGCCGTTTAAATTGTCGTCGATATAGTGAGTACCAACATAGTTTGGATCATCTTTTGGAAACCACTCTAAAGGGTAGTGAGAGAGTTTTATATTTGTAGCTAGCGCGATTGAAAGCACTACTAACGATATACTCACAACTACAACAGATTTTGGATGGTGTGTCGGAAAGTATGCAAACTTTTTCATTAGATTGTCTAACCAATGGTTCTCTTTAATCTCTTTTGGCTTCATTGGGGTAATCATTAAAAGCGCCGGTAAAAGCGTAAGTGTTAAAAACAGCGATATAAGTACACCTAGTGAAGCAAATTTACCCATATCGGAAATAGGTGCAACTTCACTCCCCGCAAACGATGCGATTCCAACTGCAGTTGTAAGCCCCGTCATAGCAATAGCAAGACCCGAGTGCTCCAGCGTAAAAGCGATGGCACCCTTTTTATCTTTACTCGCATTAAACTTGTCAAAAAAGATCGAAAGTACATGCACCGTTGCACCGACACTCACCGCAATTAAAAGTGAAGGAACTATCTGAGTCGGAAGTTTAAACGCTACGCCGAAGTATGCCATCGTTCCGACAGTTGTAAGAAGTGATAAGATGATCACGACAAGGGGATAAAACGTTGCACTTACACGTCTGAAAATTAAAAACAGAAATACTAAAATAATTAAAATCGTCACACGTGTAAACTTCTGCATATCCTCTTTCATCATAGATTTCAGAGCATCCATTACACTCGCACTTCCTGCGTAGTAGATCTTAAAATCATCATCGGAATATTTATTTACAATCTCTCTTACTTTTCGTACGATCTCGGCATTTTGTGTATCTGTTAAAGGAGTTTTTACCACATCTTGTGCAGGGGCTTCATCAAACTCACTAAACATATCGTCTATATTCTCTTTTTCGTCAGAGATAAACGCTTTTGTTTCGATCATAATCGTTGTGATTTTTCCGTCACGTGATAAAAGCAGATCTTTGTAAAACTCGTTTGCCATGGCAATCGTTTTTATCTTCTGTGCATCTGCTTGTGTTTGAGGAAAGTTTTCAAGTAAATCTTCAACGATCAGCTGATCAGCTTCACCTCGTGTATTTCTTACATTTACGAGTGAAGTCACCTCATCGAGGTATGGAACATTATCTTCTAAATCTTTATGAAGCTTTTTGAGTTTTGTTAAAAACTCTACAGAAAAAACTTTATCGTTTTCTATAGCGATTAATATTCTCTCATCCCTACCAAACTGCTCTTTAAAAGCTTCATATTTGATGAGCATCGGGTCCTCTTCATGTAAAAACCCTTCCGTTGACGTATCCATAGTGATCTTTGGAACATTTGAGATTGGAAAAGCTATTACCAATAGTGAAAATAACAACACTATAAAAGGGTGTTTTCCTATAAACTCTCCAAATTTTCCAAGCATCTTTTCTAATTTATGATGCACTCTTTTCTCCTTGTCTAATTTAATCTAATGTTTTGATTTTGCAATATCTTACTCAATTACAAAATTTTAATCATTCACCTATGTTAATTCTCTTTTTTAAACGGCTAAGATGTTGCGGGGTGATCCCAAGTAAAGTTGCAATGTGGTACTGTGGAACTTTTTCTAAAAGGTGTGGTGTCTCATCCATAAACAGTAAAAATCTCTCATCGGCACTTTTACACTGACGTTCAATAGTTTGCTTATGGAGATATCTGTATGCAGCTTCAGACATTAAACGTCCAAAACGTTCCCACTTTTTAAAGTTGTTATATAAAAACTCTACATCTTTGTAAGAGACACAAACAAGTTCTGTATCCTCTAATGCTTCTATGTAAATAGTTGCAGGCTTTTGTTCAAGAAAACTTTGATAATCAACTACAAAAAGATTGGTCACATGGGAGTTTTGATCATTAAAGAAGATAGTCCATGTAAAGTCTTTACCGTTTTCATCTAAGATGTAAGCCCTCACCAAACCGCTGTTAATAAAGTAGAGTTCTTTGCAAACGTCCCCTTGGTAGAGGATTGTCTCATTTTTTTTAAACTTTTTTATTGAGAGTTTGGAGGTAAATATCTTCCACTCTAAAATATTTACAGAGATATATCTTTGAATAAACTCTTTATATTTTGCAAATGAAGCTTCTGATCTTTTATCCAAACAGCACCCCGTATCCTAACGATACAAAAGTTTATCTAAAAAAAACAAATACATCAATATATGTTGATATATTGTTACTTATTTAAAAACCCCATAGATTTTTCGTTATCAAAACTACCGCTTTTTTCACGCTCTATCTCAGTGATAAAATCATGCATTAAAAAGACAGGTTCATCTTTTACTGCAACTTTATACGCTGTATTTTTAATGATAAGGTTAATCTGTCCGCCCGTTAACGAATACTCTGCAAGTTTTGTTTTATCAAAATCCTCTTCATACGGTGCTTCTGCCGGCAGCATCTTCTCCCATAACTCAATACGTTGTTCAAAGTCAGGCTTTTTAAACTCGATCTTGTAGTTAAATCTTCTTGAGAATGCCACATCTATATTTTCGAGTAAGTTTGTAGTTGCGATTAGCATCCCTCTAAAGTTTTCAATCTGCTCTAAAAAGATATTTTGCATCTGATTATGCATCTGATCAGAACCTGTTATGTTTCCGCTGCTACGCGCTCCTAAAAACTGGTCCGCTTCATTTAAAAGTAAGATAGGTTCTGTTTTTGTTTTTTCAGTAAGCTCATAAAAAGTATCGAAAATTTTACGTACATTTTTTTCACTTTCACCCACATACATAGAGAGGATCTTTGAACAATCAAAAGCAAGTACTTGTCTCTTTAACGACTTTGCCAAAGAGTATGCCGTCATAGTTTTTCCGGTCCCTGCCGCTCCATAGAAAATTATACGTGCATCTATCCCTGACTTTTTATTTTTAATACCCCATTTGACTAAACGGGCTACCACCTCTTTGTCAACCTGTTTCATCAGATTTTCTAGAGTTTCTCTTGTCTTTATATTTAAAACAACATCCTCTAGCGATGTATCCGGTTCAACAAGCTCAAAAATATCTTGTTCTTCGATCAAAGCATTGAGCTTCAAACGAGTTACTTTTTTTGTTTTTTGAGGATGGATGATACTTTGAAGTACCTCATCAACAATGTAAAATGCACGTGAAATACCACCAAAAGGATTGAGCATCTCTTCATAATCAATGATGTTGTTCTCAATCAAGTTTGAACCGTCTTCTAAAAGTGAACGGTTTTTAATACGCTCATACTCATCTAAAGAGATAAGATCAATAAGTGTATTCATCTCACGAAGCGAAATATCTGTTGAGCTGTACTCTTCACGTAACAGGGCAATAAAGATCACCTGCTCATAGTTGTTCATCTTCTTTTGTTTAAAAAAGCGGTCAAGTACAAGTTCCTCATCTGTTTGTGAAACTCTCTCCTCTATCCTTTTCTCTAAAAGCTGCAGTTTGTTTTGAAGTCTGTCAATCCCTACAGAGTGTTCGTGCACATTTTGACGAATCACACTCATCTTTTGATAGAGCTCGATTCTAAAAAACTGATCTTGGAGATACTCAAGATGATCGGCATACGGTTTTACTTCCGGAAGATCAAGATCAAGTGAGCCGTCTTGTAGCAGTTTAAAAAATGAAGATGTAAGACCCACTGCACCGTTTAACAACTCTAACGGTGTCACGTCTGCAATCTTGATCGGAGTAAAACTTTGCTGGTGCAGCCATCCTAGTTCCAGTAAGTTTTTGACAGACTGTAAGTTGTCCAAATATTCATAGTTTGTATGTGTGTAAAGATCTTGTAAAAGTTGAAAAACCAAGACGTCGTCTTGCCCTTCAACATATTTTTTTACCACGTAACGAAGCATTTTTGCTTCCTCTACACTACATTTGAGATGTATATATATCCCACTCTTTTCGACATCTTGTGTGTTTAAAAAGTCTGCTAGTATTTTCAAAAATATCCTTAAAATTTATATCCCAGTCCTGCTGAGATAAGTATAACATTTCCTTCGGTAAATTCACCGTCAAGGTCATCATTTTGCACTGTTCTGTTTTTATGCATAGAGTATAGTGCAGAAACTCCAAAATCAAAAGTTTCATTTATTCTATATCTTCCCCCTAAGGCTACTGATGTAGTATCTGTATCGGGAAGTTCAAAACCTAATGTTTTTTCAGGAGCCGGTGTCTGGTCTATTACTAAACCTGCCATTATAGTCAAATCAGTTAACTCTTGAGTAACACCTACACGAAAAGTATTTGTATCTTTCCAATCTTTCTCTATCGAATCTCCAAAGACAACATTAGCCGTAGGATCTTCAAAACTAAAGTCTAAAGAGTTGTATGCAGACCAGAAAGTTTTTTCATATACAACCTCAATTGTTGTAGCACTCGGCAATGTATATGCAGCTGCGATACTAAAAGCTGCCGGCAGCGGTACACTCACATCTACACCTCCGTTATTGACAGTAAGAATTCTTGTCGTATTTCCGTTCACATTAAGGTTTATGTTTGAGCGATACGTTACACCCAATTCTAAATCTGATGTAGGCTGATACGCCAATGCAAGATTATATCCATAATCTGTACTATCACCTTCCATGTCATAATACGCGTTATTCACTACACCTTTTGTATCTATAACTCTAAAACCGGCGGCAAATCCCAACTTGTCAGTTACTTCAAATGCTACTGTCGGATTTATTTCTACAATCTCCAATGTAAACTCTTCGGCAAAATTCTTTGCAGGAGCGCTCTGCCATCTTTTTGAGAGTCCGCCGGGGACTACAACACTTACACCGATTCTTGCTCCGTTATCTCCAAGTTTTGGAGATACATAATGCAATGAAGGTATTAAAAAATTCTCTTTTGTAGATTCTAAACTATATGGTCCAGTGCCACTTACAGTACCATCATACTTCACTTTATCAAGTCCGATATACATAAGGTTGACTTCAAGATTATTTGTATCTTTCATAAAGACCATCTTTGCCGGATTGTAATATGAAGCATCTGCATTCTCATGATTGTGAGCTATATTTGCAGCTCCTAATGCTACTGCATTTGAAGAAGTCTCAGGTATTTTATACCCACCTGCCATAAGTGCCGTTGCTGTAATAATTAACAATAATCCCACTTTTTTCATCTACTTATAGTCCTTTTTTTGTATTGTTTTAACTTATATTACAAAAATCAACCTTAATCAATAAAAGAGTATAAAAGTGCGATCTCATCTTTCCAGATAGATTCATCAATCGTTTCAAGAACAAGTGGAATGTCATCCATTCTCTCATCATTCATGATAAATCTAAATGCATCAAGACCTATCTCCCCTTGACCTAAAGAGTGGTGTCTGTCAACACGGCTTCCAAGCGGCGGCTTCGAATCGTTAATGTGCATACCGCTTAAATATTCTCTTCCTACAATTTTGTCAAAATCACCCCAAGTTTTATCGTACGCTTCGCGAGTTCTGATGTCATACCCTGCTGTGAACATATGACAAGTGTCAATACAAACACCCACACGGCTCTTATCTTCAACTTTCTCGATAATACGCGCTAGATGCTCAAACTTATACCCCAGGTTTGTCCCCTGTCCGGCCGTGTTTTCGATCACCGCTTTTACACCGCTTGTTTTGTCAAGTGCGATGTTGATAGATTCTGCGATCACATCCAGACACTCATTTTCCACTTTTTCTACATACTCTGGGTCTTTTTTCTCTTTAGCAGAGAGTTTTACGAGATGGCTTCCCGGGTGAAAGTTTAATCTATCAAGTCCTAAAATCTCACAACGCTGTAATTCGTCTATGAAAGCTGTACGACTTTTTTGGAGTTTTTCCTCTTCGGGATGTCCGAGATTAATCAGGTATGAATCGTGAGGCAATATATGTTTTGGCTGGATTCCAGATGCTTCTAAAGTTTTAAACCAAGTATCTAACGTCTTAGCATCAAAAGGTTTAGCATCCCATCTTTTTTGATTTTTTGTAAAAAGTGCAAATGCTTTTGCCCCTATCTCCTGTGCATTTGTGATTGCATTAAAAACTCCGCCGCTTGCACTCGTATGTGCCCCTACAAATTTCGCCATTAGTTTACATCCTTTATCTTTATAAATATTTTGTTTTTTCTGTCTTTGAAATAGATTTCATCTAACTCCACTTTATATACAATATCTACACCGCTGCTTTGAATAATTTGCACAAATCCAATATCTGTTTTAATCAAATTTTTTTTATCAAAAATCGGCTCGCCTAAAAAAACATTTTTAAGGAGATCATCCGGGTATGCCGATGAGAGATACTCCTCATTAAAAGAGGACTTTCTCATACACCCTTCCCCGTCGATACATATCATACCGTCAATAGAGATCTTTTTAAACGCTTTACCCACAACGTAGAGATCGATCTCCACGCTCTCTTTTCCCTGACCTATATACCCGAGATCGGAAAAGCGGATATTTTTCGTTTTAAAAACAACCATTTTAGAACTTTTTTCAAGTTGTTTAACACTACAGGCACTGAAAAAGAGAACTAAAAAGATAAGTAGATATTTCATAAAATAGTGTACTTCCAAAGAAATTTTTCCAAATTATAGTAAAATTTTTGCAAATTGACATAAAACAAAAAGTTACCCTTTTTTTTTCATATTATTCTATTTATGAAGATCCATATAGATATAGACTGCTTTTTTGTCAGTGCCATCCGCACCATTGATCCAAGCCTTGAACACAAAGCCGTAGCTATCGGTGGACGCAGTGATACCAAAATATTTAATACCGAAGCAAAAAATCAAACCGTAAACTTTGCAAACAGCGGCAGTTTTGTTCCGACATTTTTTAAAGCGTATGAGGAAAAAGATGATGACCTTGATGCTTTTAGGGACAGTGACGGTAAGGTTCGCGGTATACTTACAACATCAAGTTATGAAGCACGTGCATACGGTGTTAAAACAGCAATGCGCATAGAAGATGCTCTGCAACTCTGCCCCCATCTTATTATCAAAGCACCCAATATGAGTTTGTATCAGGAGCTTTCCCATAAACTCCATGAATATCTTAACCTCAAAATCCCGCTGATCGAACAAGCGAGCATAGATGAGTTTTACGGAGATCTCGGTGGATGGATCGAAGATGAGGATGTCCCTCAGTTTATAGACACACTGCGTCATGAGATAAAAAAAGATATAAAACTTCCCGTCTCGATAGGTGCCGCGAAAACCAGATATATTGCAAAACTCGCTACAACCTATGCAAAACCTTTTGGTTCAAAAACGATCTACCCTTGGGATTTTGATCAGTTTGTAAACCCCATAAAGGTAGAAGATTTTGCAGGAGTGGGAAGAAGCATGAGAGAAAAACTTCACGCCGTACAGATCCATACACTCGGAGAACTGCGACAAAGAAGAGGTACTTTAGAATCCTGGGGACCTTATGCCAAAGAGCTCTATAAACGTGTAAACGGAGAGGTCGATGCTCCCATACAGACAAAGAGGGAGAGAAAATCGATCGGGATCTCACGCACTATTGAACCGCTGTTTGACAGAGAAGAGTTGCGAAGAAGGATCCATATCTTGGCAAGGCATCTAAGTTTTGCGATTATGAAACTTGATGTTATTCCCACCGTATTTCATCTCTCTATTGCTTATGAGCTTAACAAAAAAACTCGTGCAAGCCTTTCAATGGCGGAAGTGTTCACAGACAAAAAATTTGATCGCATCTGTGTAGAACTCTTTAATGAAGCAGATACACAGAAACGATTACGTGTGATCAGACTCAGTATCCAAGCGGGCAGTTTTACGAAACACTCAAAAAAAGAGCTCTCACTCATAGGTTTTGATGATGAACAAAAGATGCATAAACTTACACGTTCCTCTCAGGTTTTACGGGAGAAGTATGGACTGGATGCTATAAAATGGGGCAGTGAACTGTAAAAATATAGATTTCTTGTGCTAAAATACCTCTATGACAAACTTGAGGCTGTTAGAGCAATTTCGCTCATTTTATTTTAAAAATTACCCTGATGATATGGAGACACAGATATCTTACTTTTCAGTTTTTGGCGGACTGGACTGGCAAATAGATACGACAAAAGATCTCAAAGAGCTTATCCAAACATTAGTTTTAGAAAACTTTGAATCACTTCATGAGAAGATCGAAGAGTTTACACTCGGAAACAAAGAGTATAAAAGACTTCTTCGCTCTTTAGCAGTTGGTGATCGAAGAATCTTTTCCGCTTTTAACAGAGCTGGTCTTAACAACAGTAACGGTGGTGCTGCGATCAACTATCTTCAAGAGAAAGGGTTGATCGAGATGGAATATTCCCGTGAAAAACACCCAAGAGAAGACTCACCCAATGCAAAGCTAAAACGTGCAGATGCAAGACATAGAATCTCCCATAAAGTATTTTTCACCTACCCTTTTATACGTTTTTGGTTCTATTTTATAAGTCCCAACATCAGAGCGATTAAAGAGGGAGATTTTGAAAAAGTACTCGATGAGTTTGAACAAAAACACAACTCCTATACAAGCTTAGTGTATGAAGAGCTTTCAGAACTTCTGCTAAACTATAACTTAAGAGATGCTCATATTATCAGTTCTGGGAGTTACTGGGATGCTAATGTTGAAATAGATATCTTGACTGTGACAAAAAACGGCAGAATTTATGTCGGTGAATGTAAATGGACCAATCATAAGGTAAATAAAAAAGAGCTTCATAAAATTCGGGATAAGTGTGAAAAACTCAACCTCATCCCTACTCAAATCGTCTTATTTTCAAAACGGGGATTTTCTAAAGAGCTTGAAGCGATGCAGGGTGCCGAGCTTGGACTTTATACAAGTGATGATTTTAAAGCCCTTGTAAAAAGCAACTCTAAAGAGTGTGCCCTACCTCACCTTTTTAGCTGACAATTTTCAATGCTTCATACGCTTCTTGAAGCAGTTGGAACTTGTTTGTATAGTGTTCAACCATATGAGGCTCTTCGTGAAAGATCTTATCTGGATGGTACACTTTAGTAAGTTTTTTATAACTTTTCTTCAAGGCATCCTGACTCGCACCTACCGGACACTCTAAAATAGTATAAAACTGTTTTTTACTCTCTTGTTCACTCTCTTTTACGAGATCACCGAAACTATAACTTGCAAAATCACTATAAAGTTTTGACATAAACTTATTATCGAAAGTATATTGGATCTGATAATGCAAAATGTGTCGCTTGTTTAACGCGCGTTCAAGTCTAGCTTTTGCCTTGTAATCACTAACATCTACAACTAAAGAGACATCGGTTCCACGCTCCACATACACTTCAAGTTGTGAGCGCATATAGTTAGTTACCCATGAATTTGGTTTTTCTAAAGAGATTAAGACCGTATTTTTATCGTATGCGTAAAGATTTACTTTCACATTTTCCGGTTCTTCCATTTTATCAAGTTCTATTTTGATCGGTTGAGAACCGAACTTTAACATCGAGCGTAGAAAAAACTGATGATTAAAATCGTGTACTTGTGCATGATGGGCACTGAGTTTATGTAAAAACTCTTCCCTAATCTCTTTTAAAGACTCGTTTCTAAACACTAATACCGCTTTAGGCAAGAACAGCATACCGCGTGTATGATGGTTTAGAAATTCCCTCATCCAAGGTGTATTTAGGGTATCAAACCCTGTAGTAATAAGAATAAGGTTATTGCGCAATACTATATCCATTCTCTCCTACCTATTTTGTTTGATAGAAATTAAAAAGCAAAAACAGTTCCAATTCCTATCTTAAACTTCTCTTCGATTAAGAAAGTATCGGAAAGAACTTTCATCTTCTTTATAGTTTTTTTGAGTATAATTACGACATTAATTTAAGTAGATATATATAAGGACTCTATCTTGCTCGAAAATATGAATGAAAAATGTGCAGTAGTTGGGATTTTTGGTCATGAAGAAGCTTCAAAACTTGCTTACTTCTCGCTCCATTCTCTTCAACACCGTGGTCAAGAGGCCGCAGGAATAAGTTCAGCTGATGGTACAAAAGTTCATACCATCAAAGACCGTGGTTTAGTAATGAAAGTTTTTAACGAAAAAAACTTAGAAACTCTTAGAGGAACAAGTGCTATAGGTCATACAAGATATTCAACTGCAGGGGATGATTCTATCCTTGATGCACAACCTGTTTTTGCAAGATACGATCTTGGCGAAATGGCTATCGTTCATAACGGTAACCTTACAAATGCAGAGGCTGTTAGAAATCAACTTATTGAAAAAGGTGCAATTTTTCAAACATTTATGGATACTGAAAACCTTATCCACCTGATTGCAAAAAGTTCAAAAGAAAAACTTCTTGATCGTATCATCGATGCTGTTGAGAAAATCGAGGGTGCATTTTCACTTGTATTTTTAAGTAGAACAAAAATGTTTGCTATGCGTGATCGCCATGGTTTCCGTCCTTTAAGCCTTGGTCGTCTTGGAAACGGCGGCTATATAGTTGCGAGTGAAACATGTGCGTTTGATCTTGTAGGTGCTACATTTATCCGTGACGTAGAACCGGGTGAACTTTTAGTTTTTGAAGAAGGTAAAGCTCCACAAAGTATCAAGGTATTTGAACCGACTCCAAAACACTGTATCTTTGAGTATGTTTATTTCGCTCGTCCAGATTCAACTGTATTTGGTCAGTCAGTGTATCAAACAAGAAAAGATATGGGTAAAGAGTTAGCGAGAATTGAGCCTATTGAAGCTGATGTTGTTATTCCTGTTCCAGACGGTGGTGTCCCGGCTGCTATCGGATATGCTCAAGAGAGCGGTATCCCTTATGAGATGGGTATTATGAGAAATCACTACATCGGTCGTACATTTATCGAGCCTACTCAAGAGATGAGAGATCTAAAAGTAAAAATGAAACTTTCACCTATGCCTGAAGTGATCAAGGGTAAAAAAGTTATCGTTATCGATGACTCTATCGTACGTGGAACAACTTCAAGAAGAATCGTAAGAATGTTAAAAGAAGCAGGTGCTGCCGAAGTACATATGCGTATCTCTTCTCCACCGACAACTGATCCTTGTTTCTACGGAGTTGATACACCGGACAAAGATAAACTCATTGCAGCAAATATGAGTGTTGATGAGATCTGTAAATATATCGAAGCTGATTCTTTAGCATACCTTGACGAAGCAGCTTTACTTCGCAGTGTAAATGCAAAAGAAGACACATATTGTACAGCATGTTTTACGGGTAACTACATCGTTTAATGTCTTTAAAACAAATATATACATTTGGCGGCTATCTCAAAGACAAATTTGGCTGCAAAGTTTATAAAGTTGGTATAAACATCTCAGGCTTTACATGCCCGAATATAGATGGAACAGTAGCAAAAGGTGGATGTACCTTTTGTGAAAACGACTCTTTTAGTGCAAGTACCGATCAGGTACAAGAACTCAAAGGGTTTCATCTTAACCTCGATTCAAAAGAGAACCCTTTTCTAGAAAAACAGCTACTACAACTTGAACAACAATTTCAAGCTATTTCTGCAAGACAAGCAAAAGAGTACGGAGCTGAAAAATTTCTCGTATATTTTCAATCTTTTACAAATACTTACGCACCCTTTGAAACACTCAAAGCACTTTACGATAAAGCACTTACATTTCCTAATGTAGTAGGTCTTAGTATAGGGACTAGAAGCGACTCTATTACCGATGAAACTTTAGAATATTTATCTGAGCTTGCACGTGAAAAAGAGATATGGATTGAGTTTGGAATTCAGTCTGTATACGATAAAACATTAGACAGAATTAACCGTGGGCATGATAGTGCCAATGTAAAAGAGTGGATATTAAAGTCTAAAAAAGCCGGCTTAAATGTATGCGGTCACTTAATCTTCGGTCTTCCAGATGAGACTCAGGAGATGATGCTAGAGACTGCAAAACAAGCTTATGAATGGGGAATAGACTCCGTAAAATACCATCCGCTTTATGTTGTAAAACGTACAGCATTAGCAAATGAGTATGCACGTGGAGAATTTACTCCGATCACAGAAGAGCTCTATCTCGATACCCTTATAAAAGCGATAGAGATGAAGCCTGCAAATATCAATGTACAAAGAATTACCGCAGGGATTGATGACAACTCTTTGATCGCACCTGATTGGTGCCGTGATAAGAACAAACAAGTTCGACACATAAATGCCGCCCTTAAAAAGATAGGTCTTAAGTATTAGTAGTATTTAAAATACTAATACTTCATCCTCCTCTTGTTACCTACAGAAACATAATATTTTTTAATGCTATAAAACCTTCATTAATTTTCAATCTATTATAAAAAATAATATTTTTTCATAATTTTTTCATCTTGATTTTATATACTATTTCCTGTTAGATTCTATTCTATAAAATACAAAGGGGAATATATGAAGTATGCAACTTTAGGTTCTATAGCACTTACTACACTTCTTGTAAGTGGATTTAGTGGTTGTGGTTCAGATAGTGACACAAGTAGTGTAACAAGCACTACACCGTCTTTAACTGGGTATTATTTAGACTCAGCGGTTGCCGGAGTAGACTACAATACTTCTGGTGGTTATCAAGGTTATACGGGAAGTGATGGCTCATTTAAATTTAATGCGGGAGATAGTGTATCTTTACGATTAGGAGATATTACGCTTAGAAATATCTCTTCTGCAAATCTTACAAACGGTAAAAAGATTATTGAAACAGATGATGCCGTTATTACTTTTCTTCAATCAATCGATGATGACGGAAATGCAACAAACGGTATATCTGTTACCAGTCAAACACGTACAGCAGTTCAAGAGTGGGCAACTGAAAACAGCATCACTTCACTTGAAGTAAATGCGACACACTTAATAGGTGCAAATGAACTGCAAACAAAACTTCAGGCAAACGATTTAAATCAGACACAGATCAAAACAATAGAAGAAGCTCGTACCCATTTGGCAGCTACATTAGCAGCAGAACCAGATGCAAAAATTTTATATACTGATTATAAAGGTGAGACGAGAGAGGCTTTATCGAGTGCTGCAGCTGCAGAGTACCATACAGGTGAAGGTTACGGGCATACATTATTTGACAGTGCAGATAACAAATGTCAAAACTGTCATAATGAACTCTACGATACTTGGAAAGGCTCTATGCACGGAAAATCTTGGTCAGATCCTATTTTCCAAAGTAAATACCAAGACTTTTTACGAACGCAGATCAATAAAATCGGTGAAGATAAGACAAGTGTAGGTGGTATACCATATACTGAAGCGATGGTATCTAAAGTAGCTCTTACATGTGTAAAATGTCATGCTCCGGCAGCTTATTATGCAGGTGACTTCAAAGCTACACTTACAACGCTTCAAACAGGTGCAGATACAACAGCTTTACAAAATGCTCAAGCTAATGATCAAAGCAATCTGGCAACGACAACTACGACTTATGATCCTACACAAGAAGCAAGTGTAGTTGCAGTAAGTCATACAACCGGTACTTTATATAAACTCTCTTACCATGTAGGTCATGAAGCAAACCGTGAAGGGATTAACTGTGCATTTTGTCATAGTATAGAAACTCCAAGATTAATGGGACTAACGCAGGATCCTGCAAGCTATACACTCCTTAAAGATCTACGTGTAGGACCGCATGGACCGGTAAAAGCTGCAGCAGGAACAGCTCTAAACTATAATGTAGATGCAACTGATCCGGATATGAATAAGTTCTTTAGACTTTGGGGACCTGAAAAATATAGTAATCCTGCAAGTACGCCAAAAAATGTAAATGATTACGATATAGCAAAATCTGCTGACGGTAGATACACTATGGCGAGTAAAGATCTTAACGGTACAGACGGAAAAGTACATTATACAGGTGGACCGTTCTATGGACCTTTCGGTGTAACTGGTCTTAGAAATGAAAACAGTACTGATGAGACAAACAGAACTGCTCAAGTACATCCTGATTTTGATTATGCTACAAACAATCATTTTGGAAACAACGGAAAAACATTATGTTTATCTTGTCACCAAAGAAGTGCAGGTGCAGCAGTGCCAAGCGGTGAAGATGGTGCGGGACAATTTATGGAACTATGTTCTACATGGAATGCAGTTACAACCGGAACTGATGATAATATCCAAGATACAGCAACTTCTCCAAAATGTACTAAGTGTCATATGGAGCGTATTGAAGGCAAAGTACTACATCAATGGGCAAGTCCGGATAAACTCTTTACAGACAAAACATTACTTACTTCACACTTCTATGCTGATGACAGTGAAGGATTCGGTGATGAGAACCCTGTTGCAAGTGGATGGTTAAACTCTCATGCATTCCTAGGTGCTAGTAAAACAGGTGGGGATAAAGCAGCAGCTGTCGCTAAAATAAAAAGCGGTTTTAATGCTGATGTTACAACATCTGTTAGCGGTAATATACTAACTGTTACAACTACTATTACAAATAAAACTGCACATATGTTCCCTGGTGCTCATCCTATGAGAAGAACATTAAGCCGTATTATCGTTACAGATGAAAATGGGACTATGTTACCGGTTGTAAGTGCTACGGGAGCATCTACATTTGGAGATATAACAAACAGTGTTGCAACACTTACAGGAAAAACACTTCATAGCAGTGCTGCTAGTTCAGTATCTGTAAACCTAAACGGTAGTGATGCATTAGATTTCCCAGGAAAAGTAGCTGATCTTAACGGTAGTGCAGTATCAAGTCAAAAGTTTACTGCTGAAAATGTTACGATAACTGGAGCAGATACAACTATTGCAAATCAATATATTGATGGTACAGATACTAAAGGTACCGTATTTAATGCTGCAATCATTAACAGTACTGATACGACAAACTTTACTCGTATCTATGGACATGAAACAGGTAAAAAGTATGATTTAGATAATAATACTTCTACACCTACGGTATTTGTAGTACGTCCTGGATTTGATTCAAACATGGTAGAAAGTGATAACCGTTTAAGTCCAAATGAGACTGAGACATACACACTTACTTATGATATCTCTGGAAAAACAGGCGTATCGACTACATACAAAGTTTACTATATGCAAAAAGGTGCAAACGGTAAATTCTTAACAGGTGCAGATGGTTGGTTAGACCAAGCATTAAGCGATAGTAAAAAACTTCTAGTTACAGAAGTATTTAGCAAAACAGTTACGGAGAATTAATTCTCCGTAACTACCCCTCCTGCCCTTCAAAAGTAATTACAGTATAAAACAATCCATCTTTCTCATACGCATCGTATGTATACTCTAATTTATCTGCAAGTCTTTTAATAAGCTTTGTTCCAATGTGGGAACTAAAAAGTAACTCATCACTTTTATTGTCTATCTCATTTACGATTTTCAGTTGATGTTTTTTGGCATCTACATAAGTGTTGATCGTTGTTCCGTTTTTCGTATGCATAAAAATATTTTCAAATATAGCCTGCATCACTCTGCCAATCGCTTCTTTATGAATGTAAAGAGAAAAATCTTCTTGCAGGTTTGAGATCATATGGAGCTCTTTTTTTGCAAGAATAGGCTTAAACAACTCCTGCATCATACTACATTGATTTTGCATCGGAACAAACTCTTTTTCTTGCTGTATATCCCACTCAATCGCTTTTAAAAAGATAAGTTCTCTTAGTTTATTACTGATAGTATTGATGTCATTATTACTCTCGTGTAAAAACTCCTCTTTATCCATATCGCTTTTTGAGAAGAGGTCAAGTCTTGCTTTTAAGATAGATATCGGTGTTTTAATCTCATGAGCCGCCTCTTTAAAAATATCTTGCTTCTCTTTACATAAGAGTTGATTTTTTTGCTGAAGATTTAAAATTGCATCTTTGAGCGCATTGATCTCGTAACTTCCTGAACATATCTCTAAAGAGTCTTGTTTTTGTGCACCTGCATGACAATAAGAGACTAAACATTTTAACGGGTAAAGAAGTTTTTTTAACAATAAGTGGAATATCGCAATAGCAAATAGTAATAAAAATAATAAACCAAGACCTAACTCCAATATTAGTGTATGAACTTCTTTATTAACTCCCTCTTCATTTGCAATAAGAACTACATATTTATCATTAGGAAGTATTTCTACAAGACTTAATAAAGGTAGGTTTTTCGGAATATTATCAACATAAGATACTTCGATATCTTCTAATGTATCAAAACTCTCCGGATGAAAATTTTTTTCTGTTTCAATATACTCTGTTTTAAAATTCTTAGAAGAGTTCATATATAATTTAGACTCTACTATGTAATGTGCAATTATATGCATTTTATATAATAAATTTTGTTCTAATGAACGTCTGTGATCTGAAATAATATATGAACCTAAAACTAGTGTTATAAAAATAACTGTAACACTCATATAAATTAAAAGTGTTGTTTGTAAAGAGTACTTATTCAATAGTGTATCCCCTTGTTTTAATCGTTTTGATCAATGATATAGGTAGTTTTTTTCTAATGTTTTTAATGGTAACGTCTAACGTATTTGAGGAGATATTTTGAGGATTGATATAAAGGGCATCCAGTAATTCATCTTTGGAGATTATAGAACCTCTTTTTTGCAGCAGATAGAAAAAAAGGTTGTTCTCTTTTTTAGAGAGTGAGATCACTTCCCCTTCATATAGTAATGTTTTTTCAACCGTATTACATGTCAAGCCATCTATGCAAACTTCAGGAAGCGGTTGATTTTTTCTCCCCTGGACATGGATACGGGCTAGTAGTTCGTCATTGTCAAAAGGTTTGTCAAGGTAATCATCAGCACCTAGATTTAAGCCTTTGATCTTATCCCCTATGCTGTCATAAGCACTAATTACTATAATGCTTGTTAAAGCACTTTTCTTTTTAATAGTCTCAATAAGTTCAAGACCTATATCTACACCGTTAATATTACGATCAAGGAGTACGACATCATAATTAAACTGTGCTATATATACCTTCGCTTCTTCGATTGTATGGACGGTATCTACTCTAAAATGGAGTAATAAAAAAGTACTTACAAGTTTTGCTAGAACGAGATCATCCTCTAACATTAAAATTCGCACACTTAACTCCTAGTGAGCTTCAAGTTTAATATAGTCTGCTGTACTTGTAAAATATGGAGGATATTCAAAGTAAACTCTGAAAGATTCTGCTTTTCCAGGTTTCATATCTTTTGCGATCACAAATTTTTTAATGATAGTTTGCGGTTTATCTCTCTCAAATCCAAGGCCGTCGTTAAAAAACTCAAAAAAGCCTGTAGACTTGTAAAAGCTTCCCCCTTTTACATTACCCGTAGCATGACCTCGGTTAACCAGCTTAATCTCTATAGTAACTTTACCGATGGGGAAACTACCTGTATTTTTTACTACACCGCTGTAAACAATCTTTTCAATACTCAACAGGCGTTTATTCTTTACCTTATAAAGCTTTGCCGACTTTGTATATTTATCAACAACAAAGACACTGAAAATTGCTAAAAATACACTAACTAATACTGTAGTAAAAAGCATTGAAGTTTTTAATGAAGCTTTTTTTTGTTTGAAAGATTTATACACCCCAACGACGAATAGAAGAAATATTACAAAAAAAGTTATATAATGTACGTAGTTTAATGCAGTCATTTACAATCAGCCTCTAGAGAAATATTATAATTATTTTGGTATCTAAAAGGCTCTACAATAATTTTAAACTCTTGCGTTTCACCTTTTAAAATATTATCTTTAGTTATCGACATTTTTTTAAAAGGCTTTAATTCGTAGATATAGTTTTTAAACTTATTACTTGTCACTTTATACGCAGATGCAACGATCTTACACTGAGAAAAATCCCTTTTAGAGAGGTTGGTAATTTTCCCTTTTACAACGACCGCTTCTACAAAGCTAAGTTTTTTTTGACTGAGTAGTTCAACTTTATTTTTAAAAAGATATTTATGAAGTTCTATATATCCGTAAGTGGGAGCGATTATGAAAATTCCAAATGCTAAAAGGACTAAAAACACTGCGGTTTTTAATCGGTTACGTAATACGATCGCTAGGATGATTAAAATTAAGAAGGTAAGTAAAACAGTTCCAAAGAGAATATAATCTTGTGTAATTAATCCGTCAATAAAACTCTTAAACCTACTACCCTGCATCTTACCTACTTATCGTCCCTTGAGTTTTTCTCGGCAATTCCGCTCATTCCGAATCTACGGGCAAGCTCTTGCTTAATGCGATCAGGAGAGATGTTTTTGCTGGCAAGTGCAACTAACATGTGGTATGTAAGGTCTGCCGCCTCATATACCATCTCCTCTTCATCGTTGTCTTTATGCGCAAAACAATACTCTCCGGCTTCCTCTACAACTTTTTTCAAAATTGTATTTTCACCTTTATGTAAAAGTTTTGCCGTCCAAGATGTTGAAGGATCTGCATTTTTACGCTCTTGAATCGTATGGTACAGTGTATCGATCACACCGTAGGCTGCAGTTGTATCTACTTCAACCTCGCTAGTTGTTTCACCGCTTTTTAGCTCTGTGAAAAAGCAAGA
The DNA here is from genome assembly GCF_030577135.1 of Sulfurimonas sp. hsl 1-7. Classification (NCBI taxonomy): domain Bacteria; kingdom Pseudomonadati; phylum Campylobacterota; class Epsilonproteobacteria; order Campylobacterales; family Sulfurimonadaceae; genus Sulfurimonas; species Sulfurimonas microaerophilic. The sequence goes on from NZ_JAUIRR010000003.1 coordinate 119,828, forward strand.
TTTACGTCCCGTATGACATGCTACACCCTCTTGTGTAACCTTAATCAAAAGAGTATCGTTGTCACAGTCAAGATTAAAAGAATGAATTGTTTGGATGTGTCCGCTGCTCTCACCCTTTTTCCAAATACGCTGCTTACTTCTAGAGTAATAATGTGCAATATTTGTCTCTAAAGAAAGCCCTAGTGCCTCTTTATCCATGTATGCCATCATGAGCACTTCATTCGTTGAAACTTCCTGAACAATGACAGGAAGAAGCTCCTGCTTCTCCCAGTCTACTCTGTTAACAATCTCTTTCATAACCTACTGAGCCGTTGTTCTTTGTTTAGCGTTTTTCATATCAACCCAAATATTTGGAGTTGAACCACCAGGCGTTAAGAAGATTTTTGCATCTTTATTTGTTTGAAGTGCTTCGTTAAATTTCCCTTGAACTTTGATCTGCTCTAGTTGTAAAAGTTTTGGTGTTAACGATTTTGAGATTAAATCATTTGCTTTTGCTTTTGCTTTTGCCTCAATAGTTACGGCATCTGCCTTACCTTGTGCTTCAATACGAGCTTTCTCAGCCACACCCTGTGCTTCAGCTGCACGTTTTAATGCATCTTGTTTTGCACGTTCTACTTCTTGTTGTGCACGCTCAACTTCTTGTTTTGCAACTTGAACGCGCTCAATCTGTTCTTTTACTTTTTGAGGTAAAACAATCTCACGAAGCTGAACCGATTGTAAAATAGCCGGAGAGTTCTCTAAACCTTCGATATTTTCACGAATACCAGTTTCAATAGCACGTGCTATCGTGTTTCTCTCACGTGGTAAAAGTTCCGCTTCATATTTACCGACAACGTTACGAACAACGTCACGAACAACAGGGTTAATAATTTTATCTTCCCAGCTGAATCCCCAGTTAGAGATCGTTTGTGCTGCAAGTTGTGAGTTTAGACGGTACTGAACAGTAAGTTCGATACTTACCGGTAAACCACGTTTATCAAGAACCGTAATTGCAGGTTTTGTTAAAATCCCTGAATTGTTAGCACTCATTTCAACTTTAGTCGCATAGTTGATTACACGTACTTTTGTATCTACAAGATACACTTTTTGGATAACAGGGATGATGAAATGAAGTCCCGGTAAAAGTGCTTGATCTTCGTACTTACCGTTTGTACTTAAAATACCTCTTTGCCCCTCTTCGATAATCGTAAAAGGTTTTGCAAGAACAAGAACAATTACGATAGCGATAATAAAGTATAACAGTCCAGCTTTTCCGCCGCCAAAATTAAAATCTATATTTGGCATTTGCGGACCTTTTGGTCCACCACTGTTACCGCCACCAGAGTTTGATGACGTTTTTTTATAACCGCTTTCACTTTTTTTCTTATTAAAATAATCGTTCATATCCGAGGCCATTTTCATACTCTCTTCTTTCATATTCTCTTCTTTCTTTTTAGTTCTTTTATCTGTTTAGTCAATATATGTTAAATAGTGCTCGTATTTTGCATTACGTCCAAATACAATATCAAAATATGTACTTTGAAGTTTCTCTGTAATCTCACCGCGAGAACCACAACCGATAATTCTAGCATCTACTTGTGCAACAGGTGTAATCTCTGCAGCAGTTCCCGTTAAGAACGCTTCATCTGCAATATATACCTCTTCACGAGTAATACGGCGACGGCTTACTTTGTAGCCCATATCTTCTGCCATCTCTATTACAGTTTTTTGTGTAATCGATGCTAAAGCGTTGTCACTTGGCGGTGTAATTATCTCACCATCTTTGATCATGAAAAATGATGCACCGCTTGCTTCTGCAACATACCCTTGGTCATCTAGTAAAAGTGCCTCGTCATATCCGCAGTCAATAGCTTCATATTTTGCCATTTGTGAATTTAAGTAATTTGCAGTAGCTTTTGCTTTACCCATGTTTGAAGTATTCGCAGGTCTTGTCATAGAAGCGATTTTAAGTTTAATACCTTTTCTTAAACCCTCTTCTCCAAGATATGCACCCCATTCCCATGCAGCCATTACAGTTTCAACAGGAGCGTTTTTATGATAAACACCCATTACACCGTAACCTAAAAATGCAAATGGTCTGATATATACGTTATCTCCAGTGAACTCATTTTTTCTTAAAAGTTCGATCTGTGCTTCGTTCATCTCTTCTACACTGTACGGAATCTCCATAAGTGTCATTTTTGCCGATTCTTTTAATCTTTTCGTATGATCATTTAAACGAAAAATTGCATACCCTTTTGCAGTCTTGTATGCTTTTGTCCCTTCAATTACACCATTTCCATAGTGAAGTGTGTGTGAAAGTACGTGTGTTTTTGCATTATCCCATGCTACAAATTCGCCATTCATCCAAATATATTTGGCTGCATCCATTTAATTTTCTCCAATAAGAATTACATATAAAATTGCGTTATTGTATCGAAAATGATGTTTATGTTGTATTAAACTTTTTATAGGAGATATAAGTAGTACATAATTCCTAAATAAACTAGGAATTATGCAGTGTGTAAAGGAGAGTTTTTAATATTTAATATCTAGTTTTAGAGAATAATATCTTCCCGGTTTAGTTGTTGAAACAATGTTTTCACCTTGCTTATATTGTAATTCACTATCAAGCAGGTTTTCAGCTTTAAATCTGATTGCATACTCGAAAAAACCACCGTCATTTTTATCAAGTAATTTCCATTTTGTTACAAAATCAAGTTTACTAAACGGTTGTTCGTAGATATCTTCATTTCCGTCAGTTCCTAACGATACAATTCTCTCTCCAATCTGATTGAATAAGAAAAGTGCGCTATTTCCGCTATCTGCATTATCGTAACCTAAAGTTAAGTTCACAACATACGGCGACTGACCTTGCATACTTCTTGTTTTGCTTGTCAGTCTGCTTGTATATGGGTTGTTAGGATCTGAATTCAATTTGATTTCAGAGTTTATGTATGCCACATTTGTTGCTAAAAGTAAGTTTGTAAATCTATCATTGATAAATCCAAATCTCTTACGTAAATCAACTTCAACACCGTAACTTGTTGCCGAATCTGCATTTTGATACGTTTCTAAGAACGTATTGTCCTGTGCATCGTCAAGCTTGATAACTTTCTCGATAGGGTCCGTGAACTCTTTGGAGAATAGTGCAACAGAGAACACCTCATCACTTGAGAGGTACCACTCATATTTTAAGTCTAAATGGTCTATGTATGTTGCTTTTAGCTCAGGGTTACCAAATACAATATTTTCCGTAATCGGGTCTTTGTATCTACTGTTACTAAACTCACGAAAGTCCGGTCTTGAAATCGATGTCGCATATGCAAAACGCAGCTGCATATCATCATTGTCAAATCTATATGTCAACCCTAAACTAGGGAAGATATCTGCTGTTTCAAGAGGAGCATACGTTGCCGCTGCATCTGTCAATTGTTGCGTTGATGTCTCTTGACGTACCGATGCCACGATATCAAAATCATGAGTAACCGATAAAAGTTGCTTCAAGTAAAATGCCGTAACATCTTGTGTCGCCTGATACGAATCCGTATCTCTATATGAAGCCGAAAAATCAAGTGAAGATGCATATTTATCATAGATAGTATCCATATCTTCACTCATCGGAGTAAAGTTAGTACTATACATTTTAAATCTTCTACTGTCGAAATCTCTCGTTTTGCTATACACAAACATACCAAACTTCGTATAGTTGTCTTGTTCGTTTAATTCAAACGGTAACGAAAAATCTGCTCTGTAGTTTTCAACTTCATCATTAAGTACAAAGTAGTAGTACCAGTTTTTTCTGTCCCAGTTTAACCCTGACGATTCATGTCTGTAGTTATACTCTACAGTACCCGGTTCTTCACGTTTTGCTTCTGATTTTTCTGCAGCCCATTCAACTATGATATTGTCAAAGTAACCGTCAGTTTTAGCTCCGAAACGCAGTTCATTTATACCGCTTAGTTGTTGCATATCTAAGTTTTTCGTTACATACTCTAAGTAAGTTTTTTCACGATCGTCTGCCGAACCGGTATAATCAATTGAACCCACTGTAGTTCTGTCTTGAACTTTTTCTGTCGTAAAGAAAGTATATTTGAGTTTATTGTTCTCAAAATAATCAACTCCAACGTTTACCATACCCGATGTTTCTGTTGTTAACGTGCTTGTACTTGTTTCAGTATGGTTATCATGAATAACCTGGTTTGTATTTCTGTCAAAGAAATACTTGTCATATACTACATCATCATTGTCAGCACTGTCTTTATAATAGAATGTTGCTGAAGCACCGATACTTACATCATCTGTAATCTCAAAACTTTTTCCTGCACTAGCTTCTAACTTCATCCCTGCCGGTAATGTTGTGCTCTCACGGTTTAAAGTTCTTGCATTTGCAACATCTTGTGTGACAGCTATCCCGCCAACGTTGTTTCCACCGTTTAAAACACTTGAAGGAAGCGGTGTCGAATTTGAACTGTTAGTAAAAACTTGTTTCCCTGTAGAATCGTTGTATAAAGCTTCCAATCCTAACTTCGCATACCCGTCATTCCCTTTTGGAATATCTTTACTCTTAATAAGTACAGTACCCCCGCCGAATGATGCAGGAAGATCTGCCGTGTATGATTTTTGAATTGTAATACTCTCAACAACTGAAGTTGGGAAAATATCAAGTGGTACTACCCTTTTTGTCGGTTCAGGTGAAGGGATATGCAAGTTATTTAACATAACCGTAGAGTATCTATCACCAAGCCCTCTTACATATACATATTTACCGCCGACAATTGTAATACCGCTCACACGTTTCAGAGCTGAAGCGACACTACTGTCACCGCTTTTTCCAAACTGCTCGCTTCCAAGTACGTTTCCAACTGCATCAGAGTTTCTCTCCTCAGCAATTACCGCTTCTACACTACCGTCTAGATGTGGTGCAAGTACTACAAACTCGTCTAACTCCATTCCCGCAGGAGTAAGTTCTACATATTTTGTAACTGCTTCGTTTGCAACTACGTTTACTTTCATAGTTTGTGCGCTGAAATCTTGGTGAATAATCGATACCGTTTGCTCACCTGCCGGAAGATTAAGCTCTACAAAACCCTCCTTAGAACTTTTTGCCTCGATCTGCGTACCCTTAACAAAAATAGTCGCATTGGCGATTTTCTTTTTGTTTTCAGATGATGACAATGTTAAAAGAACACTCCCCTTCTCTAAAGCTTTTTGATCTTTTTTAGCATTTTGCTCTTTAGAATCAGGTGCTTCCGAATCAACAAAAGCAATTGTGTTGTCATTTTTCAGTGAAACAATTATTTGCGATTCTTTATCCGCTGCAACTGCTACGTTTTTTCTCACAAATACTTGTACTTTACCATCTTCTTTTGCTACGAGTTGAATCTGGTATTCACCCTCAGATAACTTTGAAAAGAAATATCCGTCACTATCTGTTTTACCGCTTAAAACATTAAGGTCATCAAGTTTTCCATCTACTTTCTTATAGATTTTAAACTCTTGGTTTGAGAGTGCTTTCCCCTCTTTAAGTACAACTAAAGAGAGTGATCCCAAACCTTGTGCAAACATTGTTGTGATAAAAAGGGATATTAGTAATAGATATCTCATAGTGTACACTCCCAGTGGTTATTTTTACATTTGTTCATATTTTTTCTCAATTCGATCCCTTTTTTGAAAAGTTCCGAATCGCTAATGCGTTTAAGTAATTTTTCACTCTCGTCAAAATCACCCGTTACGTAATAAGAATACGCTAAAGCATAGAGGATGTTTTGATCTTTAAGTAAACCGTTTCTCTCTAATGCACTACGTGTTGAAAGTACTTTTTCATAGTTTCCGTACTCAAGATAGATTGCTATCTTTTGTTTGTATTTTTGTTTTGGATCAAGAAGTTGCGAGTTCTTATATAGAGCCTGTACATATTCTCTTGAACGTCTAAACATCTCTGCAGAATCTTTAAGATATTTTCTATCAAGCAATGACGCCTGATCAAAAAGATCCGCTGCCGGATGGATCATATCTTGGTCGATATAAAGTGTTGCAAGTAAGATAATCAGCTTTACATTTGTTTCATATTTCAAATGTGCCTTTTCAGCTAAAAGGGTAGCTTTTTTGTACTCTTTTGCTTCACGTAATGCACTGATAAACGAAAGTAACACTTTCTCATTTACTTTTGCATGCGTTAGATACACTTCCGCATCTTTCAGAGCACTTTGATAAAGTTCTAAAGAGATGTAGTATGCAAATCTTTGTCTGTACGCATCGTAATATTTCGGATGAATAGTATTTACGTCTGCTAATACATCCAATGCTCTGTCGTACTCTTTAAGCTGAAAATAACACTCGGCTTTAAGTGCCATAATGTTTGGTTTTTGCAGTACAATTGCCTTTGCACTATTAAGAGCTTTAATAGCCTCTCCATACTTTTTAAGCTTAAAACTGTTCTGTGCAATGTAAAGATAGATGCTTTTTTCCGTTTGACCCGCTTCGATCGCAAGGTAAAAGTTTTTGTTAGATGCTTCATACATCCCTAACTTTCCTTTTACCAAACCTTGAAGTGTGTAGTACTGCACTTTATCGATCGTTTCATCATCCAGGTCAACTTGATTCAGTGCATCATTTGCACGAGTGTAGTAACCGTCTTTGATCAGAACCGTTGCCAGTGCTACATAGTCAACTTCGTCTTGATTTTTCTTAGTGTCTGCATAAATACCGGTACTTAGCAGTATAGTAAATATTGTTGTTAAAAGTAATTTCATCATCTATCTCTTATTGAAAATCAAATCTAATTTTTTGTTTAGCCCAAACTTTTACAGCTTTGCCTTTGTACTGTGCCGGAGTAAATTTCCAAGTTTTTACACCCTCTACTGCGACATCATCAAATACGCCTGCAGGTTCACTCTCTAAAACTTTTACCTTACTAACATCACCGTTTGCATCTACTAAAAGGTTTAAAAGTACATACCCTTTTATCCCCATTTTCTTTGCTTTTTTAGGATATTCCATCGCTGAACGACGAGCAGGTTTCGGAGCTTCGTCCACACTGCTTTCATTCATGATTACATTTTTATCAGCATCTTTTAAAAGGTTATCATCCACATCCAGAGAGCTATCCATAAAAGATTCTAAACCTGTATCTATCCCGCTAAGTGCTGAACTCATCTTAGGAGTGTTTGAAGCCTTATGTGCTTTTGGCGGAGTTCTTTTAGGCTTTGGTTTCGGTTTTGGTTTCGGTTTTGGTTTGACAACTTGTTGCATCTCAAAACTCATTGGAGATTTCTCTGCTTTGTTTTGAGGCAACATTCCGTTTTCATTCATCTCAATTACAACAACAAAAACAAAAAATAAACCAAAAACAGACCATCCAAAAGCTTTTAGACGCAGTAAAAATGTATTGTTATTCACAATTAACCTACCTCTTTCTTAGTTGCAACGGCAACATCTTTAGCACCTGAGAGTCTACATTGATCAACAAGCTCTATAAGTTTCTCTACCGCAATAGAGTTATCTGTAATTACAAGTACAGATTTGTTTGTTGATGTTCTTAACATATCTCTTAACTTTCCTTGAACAGCCCATAGCTTAATCGGTTGATTGTCTATGTATACATCTGCTTGGTTATCTATATATACTCTGATAACTTTACTAGATGCGCGCGTAGCAGATGATGCACCAGGACGCTCAAGGTCTAGTTTCATATCTTTTACAAATGTTGAACTCACCATAAAGAAGATCAATAAGATAAATACCATATCGATCAGTGGTGACATATCTACGTCGCTGATATCATCCTTTTTGCGTCTAAATCTCATCTAAATTTTCCTCACTACATAAAATATCTTTTATCTGCTCTAGATCAAGCTCCATTTTTGAAGCTTTCTTATCTAAAAGTCGTCCCATAACAAGCCCGGGTACTGCTACTACAAGACCTAACTGTGTCGTAAATAGTGCCTGAGAGATACCCCCTGCAATCCCGCCGCTTTGTGAAAACAAACTCATAGAAGCTAACGAATCAAAAGTCTCAATCATCCCGATAACCGTTCCCAAAAGCCCGATAAGCGGTGCTACTATTACAACCGTTTTCACTAACTTAGCATATTGGTTAAGTGTTTGTTGATACACATAAAATCTATCATCAAGAAACTTTCTGAGCATCTTTCGATCAGCAATCTCTGCTTTAAGCCCAAGTCCATCAACAACAGCACTGTCAATGATCCCTTTAGGGATTTCTCTTTTGCCGGAAGCAAATTTTCTGATTAAAACACGTGGACTTTTTTTAGTTCCGCGCTGAATCGTATGGTATCTGTATCCAAGTCCATACCACAGTACAAAGACTAAGATAAACAGTGGCCACATTACAAAACCGCCACTGTTCATATAAGCAATGAACTGATGAATAAATGTCACTAAAGTATCCATTATTTTTGCTTGTTGTACTCATTTACAATATGAAGTGCTGAATGCTCCATAGAGTCTTTGATACTTTCAGCCCAGCTGTTAAGCAGGTTACCACCAAGAAGTAATGGAATCGCTACGATAAGACCTAACTCAGTTGTTACAAGTGCAATCGAGATACCGCCTGAAAGCAGTTTCGGATCACCCGTACCAAACTCTGTAATGATGTCAAATGTTGCGATCATACCTGTTACCGTACCAAGTAAACCAAGTAACGGTGCTACCGCTGCGATAACTAAGATAGTTGAACTTAATTTATCAAGACGAGAGCTCTCATGAATGATAGCTTCTGAGATGATATCTTCAACATGTTCTCTATCTCTGTCTAGATTTCTAACAGTAGCTTTTAATACTCTGGCAGTTGCACCTTTTTTCGGTTTTAAGAACTCTAAAGTAGAGTTTACACCGCTGCCTAAAAGTGAACTTAATGTATCTGTTGGAAGTGTTTTTGCCCCTGTACTTGATTGCAGGTAGAACACTCTTAATACTAAAAATAAAATTCCTACAAGACCAAGTGCTACGATAACCCATCCGATGATCCCTGCAGAGTTGATAACATCTAAAGTTGATTTCTCTTCAGTATCTGAAATCTCTTTGTTTACATTTTCGTAGATAAAGATTTTCAAGTTCTCAGGTGTTTGTTCATTTACTAAAGCGTTTGCTACATCTTCTGCAGGCTGTGCAGTAAAGATTTTCATTTTATGATCACCCGCCGGTACTAAGATACCGCTAGCTTTATCACTTACACCGTATGCAGCAACATTTCCAACTTTTACGATTTTTCCTTGTGCTAACGATCCGTCTTGTAAGTAAAAACTTCCTTCTTCCACTTTTAAAGATGACAGATCATCTCTAAGCGCTAAAGATTTTTCAAATAATGCTTTTAATGTAGCCGGATAGTCATCTTTATTTAAAGGAAGCTCAATTCCGTACTCTTTTAATGATGATGTCCCTTGAGAGATAACCGCTTCAATTAAAGAAGTATCATCACTCATCGTCTCCAAATTTTGTTGCGCTTGAAACAGTGCATCACTCAAGTTTTGGCTTTTTGTCTCTTTTGCTAAAACTTGTTGTTGTAGTTTCTCTATCTCATTTTTTGCAGATTGAAGTTTTTGAGCATTTGAAGATTTTAATTCATCAGCTCTTGCTTTTAACATCTCTTTTTGTGCTTTTAAAAACGCGAACTCTTTTGCATATGCTTCTTCAAGTTCAGTCGATGCGAACATAGTTGTCGCTAAAACCAATAGTGCTAAAAATATTTTTTTCATTATTTTGCCTCACTTAAAATTAATGCATTCGGTAATGTAAAATACCCTGTTCTAATTTGCTTTTTAAATGCATCAAAGATACTTAAAATTTCAGTTTGTTTCTCTTTGTTTAGTTCCTCTTGATAAGTCCAAGAGTTACCGTCTTTCACAACATATCCAACTGTATCGTTAGGTGTTTTGAAAAACATCATAGCAGTACCGATACGAGCTATCTCTGCTAGTTTTTCCTCAGAGTTTAAAACGATAGTTTGTTTAAAAATACCGTTTTCTTTAGTCATTCTAATCTCATCGTTATATGCGTTATATACTTGTGAAAGCGCTTTTTGAGGAGTGATTAAAGAATCGTTTAGTTGTTGTTTGATTTTTTCAACAGACTCAACTCTCTCACTTGTTTTAAAAGGGATAGAAGTTTTCATCATTGCACTCAAATTATCGATTGCTTCAATAACTATCGGTTTTAAACCTTGAGAGTTTTTACTTGCAGCAACGATTTTTGCTTGAATGTCAGATAACTCTTTGTTAATCTGTTTGATTTTAAGATCTTCACGAGATACCATAGCTTCTAGTTCACTTTTTTGAATAGAAAGTGATTTCATACTAGATTTATAAGCATCCTTTTCATCATTTATTTGTGTATCTAAATGTTCCACTTCTCCACGAAGTTTCATCAAAGACTCAGCCATATTATCAGAATTTGCACTTAACATAGTAGAGCTAAGCAGCACACTCAAAGCGATACTAATTGTTTTTTTAGACATGGACTCCCCATATATTTTAAGATGGTGCAATGATAAAAAAACTAAATTACCTTATGATTACTCAAGGGTTACAAGTTGGTGACAATGTTATTTAAAGGGGAAAAATAGGAGGGATGACTAAGAGAAAAGGACTCTTAGTCATGAAGGGGGATAAAGCTTTTCTTAGTTCTCTAAAGGATCGTTAGAACCAGCTGTACCTTTCCATACGTTTGCTTCAATTACACCTGTTGCAGATGTGTTATCATCTACATAAAGACGAGCTGCATCAGCTGCTGCTAAACCAGTTGTACCAACATTTGTTACAAAGTACTCATAAGCAGTACCTACAGCATCTTTTGCATTTAGGTTTGCATAAGTAGAGCTGTCAGTTAATGTAAGAGCTGAATCATAGAAACTTACATTTCCGTCAACATGTTTTGCACCAGTTAAGTAAGAATCCTCACCTCTGAATGTGATAAGTTCAGTATCTAGTGTTTTAGCACTTACAAATTTAACATTGTTCCATCTGAAACCTGCATCGTATTTGTTATAGAAACCTGCACCTTTTACATATGCTGTAAAGTTAGTGATGTTTGGTTGAGTTGCATTCGTATCATCAGTTGTGATAGTGTTGTTATCGTTACCAAATTCCATACTTGCAGAATCGTGGTTGTTTACACTGTCAACATTTACTTGTTTTACAAGAACGTTAGAGATGTTACCACGGTAACCAAGGTCTGTATCAACTGAGTCATCTTGTGCATTGTAAACATAAAGACCGTCGATGTTTACAGTACCACCCCAAATCTCTAAACCATCATCAAGACCACCGATAATTGCTACGTTTGTAATAGTTGTACCTGAACCAACACCTGCTAAAGAAAGACCATTAAGCTCTTTATCTTTTTCAACTTCGTAACCAGTGTGTTTAATTACTACATAGTTTAAAACACCTGAAGAATCTAAATCGTGAGTATGATCTGTACTACCGAAAGATACTGTCTCATCAGCTTCATACTTGTTGTTTGAGTAGTGTGTATATGCATTACCAGCTAATACTAAACCACCCCATTCACCAGCAGCATTGTCTTGAGAATATCCGTCAACATCTTTTTTCGATGTAAATACGATTGGAGCTGCTTGAGTACCGTTAGCATCAATTTGTGCACCCGGCTCAACTACAAGGTAAGAACTAGCAGTAGCACCAGCTAAAGTTGTTCCCGGCTCAATTGTAAGAACTGCACCAGATTTAACATTTACTTTTCCGTTAATTAACCAAACTTTGTCAGAAGTTAATGTCATGTTTGTAGTAATTTCAGACGGTAATGCATCAGATGGTGTTTCAAGCGCGTTGTTTGAACCAGCTTTACCTTTCCAGATATTTACTTCTGTTGCACCTGCACATGTAACAGAATCATCCAGGTGAATTGCACCTGTATTTGATGTAAATGCATTTGTTGTGAAATATTTGTATGCAGTATCAAGACTTGTATCTTTTGTATTTGTATTAGAGTACGCTTCTGTAGCAGTAAGTGTTACAGCAGTATCTTTGAAACATACGTCTCCATCAATGTTTTTAGCACCAGTTGAGTATGAATCTGCACCCCTGAATGAAACTTGAGCAGTATCTGTAGTTTTTTCACTTACAAATTTAACATTGTTCCATCTGAAACCTGCATCGTATTTATTATAGAAACCACCACCTTTTACATAAGCAGTATAGTTAATGATGTTTGGTTGTGTTGCATTAGTATCGTCAGTTGTAATAGTATCGTTATCGTTACCGAATTCCATACCAGCTGAATCGTGATCATTAGTACTGTCAACGTTTACTTGTTGAACTAAAACGTTTTTAATAGTTCCACGGTAACCTAAGTCAGTATCAACTGAATCATCTTGTGCATTGTAAACATAAAGACCGTCGATGTTTACAGTACCACCCCAGATCTCTAAACCGTCATCAAGACCACCGATAATTGCTACATTAGAAACAGTTGTACCAGAACCTACACCAGCTAAAGAAAGACCGTTAAGCTCTTTATCTTTTTCAACTTCGTAACCAGTGTGTTTCACAACAACATAGCTTAATGTTCCAGAAGACTCTAAATCGTGAGTATGATCAGTGTTACCGAACTGTACAGTTTCATCAGCTTCGTAACCAACTACACCACTGTGTGTATATGCATTACCAGCTAATACTAAACCACCCCATTCACCAGCAGCATTCGCGCTTGATAAACCTTTAATATCTTTTTGTGAAGTAAACACGATTGGAGCAGCTTGTGTACCTTGTGCATTAATTTGTGCACCCGGAGTGATTACCATAAATGAACTTGCAGTACATCCGGCAATTTTTGTACCTGCAGGAATTGTTAATGTAGCACCGTTTGTTACTTTAACTTTTCCATCCATACCATATACTTTAGTAGCATCTAAAGTAATACTTGAATTAATATCAGATGATAACACTTCATCTATATAGTTAGCATCACAAGATGCTACAGGTGCAGCAGGAGTTGTTGCTCCACCGCCTCCGCCACCACAGCCAGTAAGAGCGATTGCAGCTATTGCAGCAAAACTAAGTGTTGTTGATTTTAACTTGTTCATATCAGAATCTCCGTAAAAATGATTTGCTGCAATTGTAAGATGCTAATATTTCATAGACGTAACCAAACAGCGACAAAACGATTACAATATTTCACTGCTTTGTAATCCTAATGAAATAAACCTATTTTAAAATCTCCTAAAAATAGTATTGGATTATCTATATGAAAAAACAGATATTACTTGTTGATGACGACCAAGATATACTTGAGTTACTAGAGTACAATCTTTTAAATGACGGTTATGATGTTATAGGGATGTTAAATACAAAACATGTCCGTGATATTTTAAGTGAAGAACAGATCGACTTAATAATAATGGATAGAGGTTTGCCTGATATTGAAGGCAGTTTCTATATAGAGATGCTCAGAAGCAAAAATATCAATACACCTGTAATCTTTTTAAGTGCAAAAAACTCTCAAGAGGAGATCAAAGAGGGTTTCATTAAAGGTGCAGATGACTATGTAGTAAAACCTTTTGATATTGAAGAGTTAAAGCTTCGCATCAATGCCGTACTCAAACGTCAAAATTCACAAACGAAGGAGAATATTGAAAATATAGAGTATAAAGATATACAACTTGATCTCAATATTCAAAAAGCTTTAATAGCAGGTGTAGAGATTAGTCTTACAAAACTTGAAACAGCACTTTTAAAACTTATGATTCTCAATAAAGGGAAAGTGTTAGATAGAGAGTTCTTACTTAAAAACATCTGGAACGAATCAGAGTCAACAAATAAAAAGACTGTCAATGTTGCGATCAAAAGATTAAAAGAAAAGATTGATCCTCTTGGAGAAAAAAACTACATAAAAACTATCCGCGGTATTGGATATATGATAAATTAAGAGTTGATTTTTTTTGATTTACAATAAAGCAAAGTCTTTCAACTTTGCTTCTTGTAAAAAGGAGAAATGAAATTTGAAATTTGTTTATTAGAACTTGATGATAGCGTCTAACTGTACACGTTCATAATCTGCACCTACTTCGCCAGGAATTTTCCCTGAAAAAAGGTAGTTGTAAAAGAATGTTCCAGCAAGGTATGTATTTTTACCAAATTTATATTTTGCTCTAATTGCATGCCCTTTAGCAGCAGAACCACCACCAAAGTTATCAGAGTCACTATGATCACCTAGTACTGCATCTGCCTGAATGTAAGTATAAGAGTACTTTACTTGCCAATCATGAACTTCTTTTGCTTTACCTACTTGAAAAGCTAAATCATATCCAAAGTTATTGTTGCTCGCTGCAGCATTGTATGCTACTCCAGCAGCAAGAGCTAGTGGTTTACCAAGTACATCTTTAAACTGTAACTCTCCAAATGCTTCTGCAATATGGAAATCATTTTCATATACATCAGCTCCCGATGCGTCTGTTACAAATGTATTACCCATTTGTTTTCCACCTAATGGGCTATGTTTTGTATATTCAGGATAATACATAGCTGTATTCCCTTTTAAACCGTCGTAATAGTAAAGACCTGCACCTAAATTTAATTTAGTATTATCGTTTACTTTCATTTTCTCTACATATTGTGCAAAAAATAGATTCACGTTATCTCTTGCGTTCACTCTTTCAGCAAACGTTGGTTGGTTAGCACCTACGTTAACGATACGAGCATCATTTTCGTAGTTATAACTTACACCGTTAAAAGAGAGATCATTATCCCAGATAAGCTGTGACTTAATAGGTCTGTAGATCATATATGGGTGTCTTCCAATTTTTGCCGTATGATCACCATCTTTGTATGTTACATCCAAGATATTAAATCTTAATGATTGCCACATGTAATCACTTAAAGCTTTATTAGTTTCAAATGTTTGGTTACCTGAAGTTGGATTTGCATATCCACTTCTCATACCAGCTTCAAATGTCAGTTTTTCAGTTAAATCGACAGCTGATATTAATCTAATTCTATATCTATTAAGATATTTTAAACTTTCAGTTCCATCGTTATAGTAAGTTTCTTTACTTTCATATCTTAATCTTAAGTCACCTTTGAAATGAACTCTTTCAAGAATATCATGTTCAATCCCTGTAGCCTCAGAAACACTTTTTGATACAAGTTCTGGATTTGGAGTTGCATTTGCAGCAACTGAACCTATTGCTAAAATAGCTAAGCTTGATAAAACAACTTTTTTCATTTGTTTTCTTCCTTTTTTAAATTGTTGATGGAAGTTTATTACACCTTTATTACAAAATGATTACAAAAAAGAAACATACATTTATATTATATATATACTTCTAAACCCTATCAAATTTTTTGTAATACTTCTGTAACCTAACTGTTTTATACTTCTGCATCTTAACAAATTAAAAAAGGTTATTCAAAATGACTAAAATAGCTAAAATTGCTCTTGCAACAACGCTTCTAGCAGGTTCTTTAAGTGCTAACGACATTATTAAAGGTAGTGGTGCTTCTTTCCCATACAGTGTATACCAAAAATGGTTAAAAGCTTACAATAAAGATACTGGTGTTAAAGTTGACTACATCAAAAAAGGTTCATCTAAAGGGATCAAAGATGCTGAGTCACGTGCAGTTGATTTTGCAGGAACAGATAAACCTCTTTCTCCAAAAGCGTTAAAGAAAAGTGGTCTTTACCAATTCCCGGGTGTTGTTGGTGCAATCACAATGGGTTACAACGTTCCAGGTGTAAAAAACATTCAATTAAGCCGTAATGCTATCGTTGCTATCGCTAGCGGTAAAGTTGCTTACTGGGATGATCAAGTTATCGCATCTGTAAACAAAGGTGTTAAATTACCTCATAAAAAATTAACTTTCGTACACCGTGCAGACGGTAGTGGTACTACGTATAACTTTACATACTACCTTTCAAAAATCTCTGCAGAGTGGAGAGGTGAATTTGGTGCTAAAAAGTCACTTAACTGGCCTGGTGAGCAACATATCGGTGGTAAAACAAACTCTGGTGTAGCTGCACTTTTAAAACAAACTCCGTTCTCTGTAGGTTACATTGACTATGCAGATGCTAAAAACAACGGTATTGCAATGGCAACTGTAGAAAACAAAGCTGGTAACTACATCAAACCGGAATTAAAATATTTCCAAGCTGCAGCTGCAAAAGCTGATTTAAATCCTGCAAAAGATTTCTATGCAGTTATCGCTGACCCTGCCGGAGCTGATTCATACCCTATGGTAGCGGCTACGTTTATTTTAGTTCCTGCTGAAAAGCCGGAAATGAATAAAAAAGTTACAGCATTTTACAACTGGTCATACAAAAACGGTCAAGAGATTGCTAAGAGTCTTGGTTTCGTTCCATTACCAGAGAGCTTAACAAATAAAATCAATACATACTGGGCAGAAAAAGGTATTAAATAATACCTTTTCTCCCCTCCCCTTTTTCCCTCTTTTTAAACAATTGTAACCATCTTGTAATATTCCTTCAATATAATTCGACCAATTTTTATTCTAGGGTTTAATTAATGGAAAAAATCTTTCAAAAGCTCTCATTAAGTAGTGCTTCTTTAGTTCTTATAATCCTGCTTGGGATATTTATCACTTTATTTAATGCTGCAAAACCTGCTATCGATGAATTTGGTTTAGGCTTCATTGTTAATCCTGATTGGAATAAAGAGGTAGTTTTAGAACAAGCACCTGCGTCTAAGAGCGTTTCAAATACAATTGTTGATGAAGACGATATGATGCTTGCAGATGAAGATGATCTTTTGGATGAAGATGATGTAGATACAAAAACTATCTACGGTGGACTCATCCCAATCGTGGGGACACTTTTATCTACTCTGATAGCACTTGCTTTTGCCTTACCGATTGCGATGGGGATTGCAGTGTTTTTATCTGAAATAGCACCAAAAAACATCTCCCATATCGTGGGGATTGCAATTGAGCTTTTAGCTGCTATTCCGTCTATTATTTTCGGTATGTGGGGACTTTACTATTTTGCTCCGATCGTAGCCGATCTAGTAGGTGGTTACCAAGTTTCACTGCTCACGGCAGGTCTTGTTCTTGGTGTAATGGTTTTACCGTTTATGGCAGCAATTACACGTGATAGTATGAACACAACTCCGAATGTTTTAAAAGAATCGGCTTACGCACTTGGGGCTACGAAATTTGAAGTGATTAAAGATATTATTTTTCCATACTCTAAAGTTGGTATAATCGGCTCTATCATCTTAGCACTCGGTCGTGCACTTGGTGAGACTATGGCTGTAGCATTTCTTATCGGTTCAATCTTTAGCCTCCCTGATGCTATCAACGATCCGACAATCTCGATTCCTGTTGCAATGGCAAACAACTTTGGTGAAGCAAGCGGTTTAGGTGAGAGTGCATTATTTTACTTAGCACTTATCCTGTTTGTGATAAGTTTCGGTGTAATTTCACTTGCTAAATTTTACTTTTTGAAAAAGGCTAAATAATGAGACTTGTTCTAAATAAAATCTTTTTAGCACTCTCTATCCTCTCTGCACTGATTGGTCTTGCATTTTTGGCATGGATCTTAACGACGCTGTTTTTAAAAGGGCTTAGTTCATTTCACTTCAGCCTCTTTTTAAACGACTTGGTTGAGGGTGGTCTGCGTAACTTGATCGTAGGGCAGCTGATCTTAGCAGGTCTTGCGTCACTCATCGGTATCCCTATCGGTATGACGGCGGGAATCTACATCCAGGAATACGGACGAGGGAAGTACGCTTCTTTTATCCGCGATCTCAGTGACATCATGATGTCGGCACCTTCAATCGTAATCGGTGCTTTCGTGTATGCGGTTGTTGTTGTACCAACGGGTGGAACAAGCGGTTATGCAGGAGCAATTGCACTTGCTATTATGATGATTCCGGTTGTTATCAACACGACAGACTCTATGCTTTCTCTTGTTCCTCGTGAACTTCGTGAAGCGGGTATTGCACTGGGTGCTAGTAAATACAAAGTTATTATCGACATCGTAATAAAAGCGGCAAAAGTGGGTATTATGACAGGTATACTACTTGCATTTGCACGTATCATCGGTGAGACTGCACCTTTACTGTTTACTTCTGAGACTTCAAACTATTTCACTCTAAATTTAAGTGAAAGTTTCCCGTCTCTAACGGTAAGTATCTACGACCTTGCAAATGAGCCTGAAGAATCAAGCCGTGATTTAGCTTGGGCAGCATCGTTTATACTTACGGTTTTAGTTCTGATCATCAATTTAAGTGGTAGATATATCACAAGAAACAAAAAATAAGGATACCTTCTATGTCAATTATGAAAATTAAAAAATTCTCTTTTACTTATGCGGGAGTTGATCATCCGTCATTGAAAAACATCAATCTACCGATTGAAAAAAACAAGATTACTGCACTTATCGGACCGAGTGGTTGTGGAAAGTCTACGCTTCTTCGTTCAATGAACAGAATTCACGATCTTTACCCTGGTAATAAATATGACGGGAAGATTGAACTTCTTGATCTTGAAACGGGACAATATAACAATATCCTAGATATTAAAAAAGAGAATGAATTTATCAAACTGCGCCAACAAGTAGGGATGATTTTTCAAAAACCGACACCGTTTCCTATGAGTATCTTTGACAATGTTGCGTATGGACTTAAAATTGCAGGTATCAAAAACAAGACAGAACTCCAAGATAGAGTAGAAGTAGCTCTTAAAGGTTCAGCACTTTGGAAAGAGGTAAGTGACAGACTTGATAAATCTGCGATGGGTCTTTCAGGCGGTCAGCAGCAACGTCTTTGTATAGCACGTGCGGTTGCGGTAAAACCGGAAGTTTTACTTTTTGATGAACCGACATCGGCACTTGACCCTATCTCAACAGGTGCGATTGAAGAGCTGATCGTAGAGTTGAAAAATGAAGTAAGTATCGCTATCGTTACGCACAACATGCAACAAGCAAGTCGTATTAGTGACTATACAGCGTTTATGTATCTTGGTGATTTAGTAGAATATGACAAAACAGAAACAATATTCTTAAACCCTGCAGAGAAACAAACTGAAGACTATATTACTGGTCGTTTTGGATAAGAAGGAGAAAAAATGCTACAAACTTTTAAAACAAGCGTAAATGAAGTTCAAGAGAAAATTACAAATATCGGAAACGATCTGCTTAAAGCAAATGAAGTGATAGTTGATGCTATAATTACATGCGATGTGGATAAATTTAATGAAGCAAGAACTTACATTAAAAACATATCTTCAAAAACAAATGATATTGATAATTCAATCATCAAGATTTTAGCTCTTTATACGCCTGAGGCAAGAGATCTAAGACAGATCGTAGCATACTTTAAAATCACTAACGAACTTGCTCGGGCATGTGCAAATACGAGAAGTTTCATAAGAGGTTTTACAGATGTATGTAAAGATCTTGAAGAAGATACTATTCAAGAGTATGCTGTTCCTATGCAGCACTCTACGATCAGAGCGGTAAAAATTGCTGTAAGTATGATCAACTGTGTTGATTCGGATGAACTTAGAGAGAGATATGAAGAGGTTCTTATAGAGGAGAACAAAACTGATGATCTTTACTCTATGATCGAGAAAAATCTGATCAAACAAGCTGAAACAAGAAACGGTGAATTTGAAAAATATCATAGAATGCTAAGAGCTTTACGTAAAAGTGAAAAAGTTGCCGGACGTGCTATAAGTATGGCGAGCTTATTACTATACGTAAATCTTGGCGGCGAATTACAAGCTTCATAAGTTAAGGGGTAAGAGTGCTAAAATTTCATCAAATAGTACTTCGAAAGTTTTTAGCACTTTTTTTTACACTCTTCGTGTTCGTTGGTACAATTGTATACTTTTGGGAGTACGACTTCTATCTAGACAGTTCTAAAAAATCACTTCTGCAAGATATAGAACTTATAGCATTACAGATCGACAACGGTACAGACCTTGATAAACTTGTACAAAATATAAAAAAACAACTTCATATCCGTACTACGATCATAAACGGCGACGGTCTCGTTATTGCAGAATCTCACAAAGATAAAACAAAAATGGAAAACCATCGATACCGTGATGAAGTACTCCAAGCCGATACAAAAGAGTACGGTTACAAAAAAAGACATTCCGAGACGCTAAAACTTGATCTGATCTATGTAGTAAAGAAGTACACTATTAAGGGAGAAATCCTATACATACGTCTGGCACTTGAGCTTGAGGGGATCAAAGAGAAGATGTTCCAACTCGGAGTTAAAATCTTTTCGGTACTGACACTCTTTTTTATCGCGATTTTTTATCTTACGTATAAACTCAATTCCCAAGTTGAAAAAGAGGTTGCCAACATCATCTCTTTTTTAAAGTCTTTGACAAAGAAACAAAAATCTACATTTATCAAATCTGAGTATTCTCAAGAGTTTGCACTCATCACAAACCTCTTAACAAAAGTCTCTCAGATCATTGTAAAACAAGAGAAGAAAAAGTCAAAATATACAAATAAACTCAAAGAGCTAAACAAACAAAAAGATGACATCATCTCAGCAATATCACACGAGTTTAAAAACCCGATCGCTATTGTCAACGGTTACTCGCAAACATTGCTCGAAGATGAAGATATCAATCCAAATATCAGACAAAAGTTCCTAAGCAAAATCCATAACAATGGAACAAAATTAAGTGAGCTTATCGATACTCTGCGTCTATCGTTAAAACTTGATTCAAAACAACAGTCATTAAAATTAAGTACTTTCAATCTTTACGAGTTGATTGAAGATTGTGCCGAGAATATCAAGATCAACTATTCAGGGCGTGAAGTACTTATTAACGGTGCTCACGATATTGAAATAACAGCAGATAAAACAATGCTGAGTATTGTCTTCTCCAACCTAATAGAAAACGGTATCAAATACTCAGAAGATGAAGTGATTATCAATTTTGACAAAGAACACATCGATATTATCGATACAGGAATCGGTATCAATGAAAACGATCTTCAAAACATTACCGACAAGTTTTATCGTGTACATAAAAACACTTGGAACAACTCTTTGGGACTGGGTCTGTTTTTAGTAGATACGATTATTAAACTCCATAACTTTAAACTCTCAATTTCGAGCGTAGAGAACGAAGGTTCCACTTTTAGTATCTACTTCTCGTAATTCTCTTGTAATCCCCGTGTAATCTAGCTAGTTTATTATTCTCCTATACTTTATTTATAGGAAATAAAATGAAAATGCGTGAGTTTAGCATCAAAACAGACAAACTCGAATACTTAGGATACACACAAGAGGAACTTAGCCTCGGTGTTATTGAAGAGCATCTTTTTGAAGAACTTGATGTCCCCGAAGAATATATAAAAAACTTAGAGCTTACAGATGACAAAATATACATCAAACTTATCGATAAAGTAAGATACTTTAACGAAGACTGGTATGTATCTATTCAGAGGATCGCCTAATGTTAAACGTAGAACAAACTATTCTCAAGAAATATCCTAAACTAAAAAATTCAAAACTACTAAAATCAGCTGTCACAAAATTTGCAGACTCTATTGTTCATCAAGACGAGATCAACAAGTTTATGAAAAAAAACACTCACCTTGGAAGTTACGAGTTTATAGATGAAGTATTAGAGTACTTTAACTTTAACTTCTTTGTAAATGACAACGAGATAGAAAACATTCCTTCAAGCGGAAGAGTTGTGATCATTGCAAATCACCCTTTAGGTGCACTAGATGCCCTCTCTCTCATTAAACTCGTATCTAAGGTGAGAAAAGATATTAAAGTGATTGCAAATGATTTTCTGGAGATTTTTGAAAACATCAAACCTATCCTTATAAACATCGATGTATTTACGGCAAAACAGAAAAAAGCCTCTATTGAAAAAGTGTATGAAACACTCGATAATGAGGGTGTGATCATAATCTTTCCCTCAGGAGAAGTAAGTCGTGCAACACCTACAGGGATCAAAGATAAAAAATGGAAAAAAGGTTTTTTAAAATTTGCCCACAGGACACATTCCCCTATTTTACCTATCTATATCGGCGGAAAAAACTCAAAAACTTTTTACTCTGTTTCAACAATCAACAAAAAACTCTCGACTGCCCTGCTGCCAAACGAGATGTTTAAACAAAAAAACAATACTATAGAGATGGTTGTAGGGGAGTTGATTCCCGCTGAAAATATAATGCCAAAAGGGATCGAACAATCTCAACTTGTCGATCTTTATAAAAAACATCTCTACGGGTTAAAGTCTAAAAAAAACTACTTTGAAACACAAAAAGCGATAGCCCATCCGGAAGATACAAAAGCGATAAAAAAAGAGTTAAAAAACTCTCAGCTGTTAGGAAAAACGAAAGACGGCAAGTTTATCTACCTCTATGCTAGTGAAGATAAAAACTCAATTGTAATCAATGAAATCGGCCGCCTGCGTGAGATCTCATTTAGAAAAGTGGGTGAAGGGATCAATAAGAAAAGAGACATCGATAAATACGATAGATACTACAAACATATCATCTTATGGGATGATGAAGATCTCGAAATTGTAGGTGCCTATAGAATTGCAGAGTGCTCAAATATTATACAAACACTAGGATCAGATGCATTGTATACTTCTACACTTTTTAATTACAACGATAGTTTTTATCCTTACCTTAACGATGCAATAGAGTTAGGGAGAAGTTTTGTACAGCCAAAATATTGGGGAAGTCGTGCATTAGACTATCTTTGGTATGGAATCGGAGCATATCTTAAAAACAATCCGCAGATTCGTTATATGTATGGTCCAGTCACTCTGAGTGCTTCTTTACCGAAGATCGCAAAAGATATGATCCTCTATTTTTACGATAAAAACTTTCCGGACCAAGAGCATTTAGTAACATCGAAAATTCCTTACAATTTTCAAAGCGATAAGGATCTTACTAAAAAAATAAAAGCAGAATTCTCTTCCGGCGAGTATAAGGAAAACTTCAAAGCCTTAAAACAGTCACTAAGCAGTATAGGTTCAAGCGTACCTACACTCTATAAACAATATAGTGAATTATGTGAAGAGGGTGGAATAAAATTTTGTGCTTACAATATCGATCCGGATTTTTCAGACTGTATCGATAGTTTTATCGTTGTATCGATAGATAAAATAAAGAAAAAACAAAAGGAACGATATTTTGGAACACAAGAATCCTGAGTGTAATTTAGCTGATGATTTAAAGAAAAAAATTGAATTATTAGATATAGCTTTTCAACCTATTGTCAATATCCATACGGGTAAGATATACGCGGTTGAAGCACTTCTTAGAAACTTTAGAGATATTGGATGCAAATCTATTTTTGAAGTTTTTGACATGGTATATAAAGAGAATCTTCTTTATTGTTTTGACCTGGCTCTCAGAAGAAAAGCACTTAAAAAGTTTACAAAAATCAAAAACTTTGAGAACCTGAAACTCTTTTACAATCTTGACAACAGACTCTTTGAGATGCATAATTTTGCACCCGGTAACACAAGCCAGATCTTAAAAGAGCTCAACATTAAACAAGAAACTATCTGTTTTGAGATCTCTGAAAGACATGAAATATCTGACAAATTCGGAATGGAAAGAACGCTGCAACACTATAAAAATGCAAACTTCTGTATAGCCATAGATGACTTCGGTGTTGGCTATGCTGGATATAAACTTCTCTTTGACTCTACTCCCGATATTATAAAAATAGACAGATATTTTCTCCAAAATATCGATAAAGACACCAAAAAGAAACAGATGGTCAAAAGTATTACCCATCTTGCCATTGAGCTCGGTATTAAAGTGATCGCAGAAGGTGTTGAAACAAAAGAGGAATACCTCACCTGTAAAGAGATAGGGTGTAATTTCGTACAAGGTTATTTTGTCCAAAAACCGACTGTAAACGTTGATGAAATAGAGAAAAAATATTACCATGTTATTGATGTGATTAAAGAGGATAAACGCAAACGTAAAGGGAATAATCTTTTAAAATATCTTAATAAGATCGAACCTTTAAAATCAAAATCTTCTATGCAAAAAGTTGTTGACTACTTTAAAGAGAACAACAACACTCCTATAGTCCCTGTTGTCAATAACAACAACGAACCTGTAGGTGTATTTTACGAATCTCAAATAAAAGACTACCTCTACTCGCCTTATGGGATGTCACTTTTACTAAATGAAAATAAAGAGACCTCAAAACTTAAAAACTTCATTGCAAAATGTCCCTCAACAGATGTCAGAAGCGACATCTCGACAATCATTGAGCTCTACTCCAAAAACGGAGATTCCCAAGGGATTATCATAACTCAAAACGCAAACTATTTAGGTTTTCTTTCAGCAGGTGACATTATTAAACTTATGCATGAAGAAAATCTCGTAACTGCACGTGATCAAAATCCATTGACAAAAATGCCCGGGAACAGAGTTGTTGAAAAAACAATTTCTACAATCTCATGCGATGAAAAACACCTTTTATGTTACTTTGATCTGGATAATTTTAAAGCGTATAATGACAAATACGGCTTTAGAAACGGCGATCGTATCATCCAACTTTTCGCAGATATTTTACATAAACATCTCCCTCAGGAGTATTTCAAAGGCCACATCGGAGGGGATGATTTTTTTGTCTCATCCCAAGATCAGACACAGGGGTATCAACAGATACAAAATGTTATAAAAGAGTTTGAAAATCAAGCAAAAACGTTTTACTCGCAAGAGGATCGAGAGAGAGGTTACATAATTGCTTCAGATAGAGACGGAGAGCAAAAAAAATTTGAATTGTTAACGGTTAGTGCATCAGTTTTATATGTAAATAATGTAGACACATCTCAGTTTTCAAATCACATTAATCACATCTTATCAAAGCAAAAAAAATTGGCAAAAAGTGATAAAACAAAAATCGTTGCAAGCTCTTTACTCTAGAAAAATAAGCGTTTTATCCCTTATTGATTAAATTTTAAGCAATAAAAAGTAGTGCTCAAAAAAAAATTTGGATATACTAACAGTAGAAAAATTTAGGAGAGAATTTATGGGAAAATTCGTTAACAGTGTAGAAGAATTTTTCACTTTTTGTGAAGAAAATGATGTTCAGTTTGTAGACTTTAGATTTACAGACCTTAAAGGTGCATGGCACCATATTTCATACAGAATGAGTGCTGTATCAGCTGAACTTTTAACAAATGGTTTACCGTTTGACGGTTCATCAATCGATGCATGGCAGCCAATTAACAAGTCGGATATGCTTCTTAAAGTAGATGTACCTACTGCTTTCTTAGATCCGTTTACTGCTGATCCTACAATAGTTGTATTTTGTGATGTTTTTGATATTTACAAAGGTGAACTATACGAAAAATGTCCACGTTCAATTGCTAAAAAAGCACTTGCTCACGCAGATGAGTTAGGTATTGCTGATGCTGCTTACTTCGGACCAGAAAATGAATTCTTCATTTTTGATGATGTAAAATTTGTTGACAACATCAATGAAGCTGGTTACAAAATCGACACTGAAGAGGGTGAATGGAACTCAGGTACTGCTTATGAAGATATGTACAACACTGGTCACCGCCCAGGAACTAAAGGTGGTTACTTCCCAGTAGCTCCAACAGACTCAATGGTAGATCTTCGTGCTGAGATGATGCAAGTTTTAGAGCAAGTTGGTTTAGAAGTTGTTCTTGGTCACCACGAAGTTGCTCAAGGTCAAGGTGAAATCGGTGTTGTTTTCTCTGACATTATCGGTGCAGCTGACAACGTTCAAAAATATAAATACGTTGTTAAAATGATCGCACACCTTAACGGTAAAACTGCTACTTTCATGCCAAAACCATTATTCGGTGACAACGGTAACGGTATGCACGTTCACCAATCTCTATGGAAAGACGGTAAAAACTTATTCTACAAAGAGGGTGAGTACGGTAACCTTTCTGAAATGGCTTTACACTATGCTGGCGGTATCTTTAAACATGCTAAAGCTGTTGCTGCATTAACAAACCCATCAACAAACTCATACAAAAGACTTTTACCAGGTTTCGAAGCACCAAGTATTTTAACTTACTCTTCTCAAAACCGTTCAGCTGCTTGTCGTATCCCTTACGGTGCAGGTGAAAAAGCTACTCGTATCGAGATGAGATTCCCGGATTCAAGTGCATGTCCATACTTAGCATTCGCTGCTATGATGATGGCTGGTCTTGACGGTATCGCAAACAAAACTATCCCAACTGGTCCAATGGATATCGATTTATTCGAACTTTCATTAGATGAAATTCGTGAAAAAGGTATCGTTCAAATGCCACACACTTTACGTGAAGCAATTGAAGGTTTAATCGCTGATAACGATTTCCTAAAACCTGTATTTACTCAAGAATTTATTGATGCTTACCAACACTACCAATTCGAGCGTCAAGTATGGCCTGATGAAGGTCGTCCAACTGCATACGAGTTTAAAACAACTTACCAGTGCTAGTTCTTCTAAATTTACACCTTAAAGGTGTAAATTTACCCCTTTCAATTTTTTCTTTTTCTTTTAATTTCAAATAAAATTTGGTTATAATCTTTAGCATGAAAAACAATCCATTTAATCAAGAAAATGATATTGTTATAAAACGACGCAAAAATCCTAAAGGTGAATACGCCCATTTAAATACTACAGAACTTTTAGACGCCGTCAAAAAAAGTGCACACTCTACTCATCGTGCCGATCTCGACATTCTATTGGAAATTTTTTTAGAACGCTACAATGCACGTCAAGATGAACTCGATAAACTCAACAAAGATCTCGAACAGCGCATTAACGCTGAAGTACAAAAAAGCAAACTCAATCAAAAAAGATTTGAACAGCAAGCAAAAATGGCTGCAATGGGTGAGATGATGGATGCAGTAGCCCATCAATGGAAACAACCTCTTAATGCTCTTTCAATGATGGGGGATCTACTTGTAAGTGATTATGAATCGGGAGATTTAAACCTTGCTTCACTTAAAGAGATGCGTGAAGATATGCAGGTACAGATCGATCATATGGTCACTACCCTCTCAGAGTTTAGAAACTTTTTCAGACCAAAAGAGAAAAATGAAACTTTCGGGCTCAAACGCTCAACCCAAAGCGTAGCACTTTTAGTCAAAGACGAGTTTTTGAAAAATAACATTAACATCAAAATAGTACCTGAGCATGAAACACTGATTTTCGGTAATGAAAATGAGTTTAAACACCTGGTGCTCAACATCATTAACAACGCCAAAGATGCTTTCAATGAAAGAGCTATACAAAACCGAGAAATTGTTATAGACTTTATGAAGGACAACGGTTGTACCTACTTAGAGATTGCAGACAATGCAGGGGGAATTCCAGCCCATATAATCGGTGATATCTTTAAGCCCGAAGTAACAACAAAACCGGAAGGAAAAGGGACTGGAGTCGGTCTCTATATGAGTATGCAGATAGCACAAAAACTCGGCGGTGAGCTCAATGTAAAAAACAACGCAGCCGGTGCCGTATTTCAACTGAGAATTCCAAATATAAATCATTAAACTATCTAACTAACTCTTTTTACTCTACTAACACGAACAAAACTTGCATATATAAACTTCATGAGCATACAACCCCTATATTGCCACCGTTGTAACAAAAAGTACAATGTACGTCAAGAAGATTTAATATTGATAAAAAAGCATTATGATAACTTTGATTTTAAAGAATATAAAGAGGGTTGCTTTTTCAAAAATTTGGGTCGTATTAAACGATCTAGAAACCTAAGGAAAGAAAATGACTGTTGATGTTTATGTAAGTGACTACGACGATACTTTTATAGATGATATCGAAGAGATTATTGAAGAAACAGGTATACAAATGTTTGTTCTTCATCCAAAAAATTCCAAAGCACTCGAAGAGATACAAAAGTTATCCAAGGAACATAACAATATTTTTTATGCCCTGCCAACAGAGCTTATAGACAAAGCAGATGCAAAATGTGTAGGTGTAAAAATATCTACCGTTGAAGAGCTTGAGAGTATAGAAGATCGTGTAATTATGATCGAAGAGAGTAACTTGGATAAGGCGCTCTATAAAGCGTTAGATAAACATAAAGGTATCATCTTCAATGCTACAAAAGAGCATAATGACTTAGAAAATTTTTTCTTAGGCATTAGTCCAAGCAGTATAGATTCATTTGACAAAGATGAGCTTAACAAACTTTCCATGAAAAAAATTGTTCTACAAAGTAACTATCCAGAACATGATTTTGATGAAGTATACACCTGTGTTGAAAAAATATCTAATGCAATGTTCCGTTCAGAGCAAAGCATAACTTTAGAAGCAACTAAAAATACCCTGCAGCTTTTTTCTTTAGATCGAGTGTAAATAAGATGGAAGAGGAGTTTATTATATGGAATGGCAACTTAGGTGTTCGTGATTTTGTAACAATCGGTGAGATTAAAATCAGAGATGACAAAACATATGCTTGGCTGGAAGAGCCGTATGAGATGGTAGGGCCATTTGATTTAAATGAACTAAAAACAGATGGAAAAATCTGTTTTGCCGCTTGTATTGTTATCTCTAAAGAAAAATGGATAGAAGATGGACTGCTCTTACGTCAAGAAGCCTTGGATAAACAACGAAAACAACAAGAGGATATTGATCGTTTTAATAAACAAAAGCAAGTTCAAGCAAAGAGTAAACAGCACAAAGAAAAAGAGTTTAGAGAACTGTTGTGTTTGCCTTTGGAAGGTGTACTAGAAACAGCCCAAATTAAAGCTGCATACAGACGTATAAGTAAGAAAGTACATCCCGATCTAGGTGGAGATCATGAAAAATTTATTCAAATTACAATTGCACGTGATACCTTACTTGAAATATCAACATTCTAATTTTTACACTAAGCTTATCAAAACTACCCATTTTACTTTAACAAAAAGTTTTCTAACCTTAGTTTTGCTATAATTCCAAAATTAATAAGGTGTGTAAGAGTGTCTTATTAAAAATTTCAAGTTAAAAGGGTTTGTTATGAAACATATTCCAAGTGGCAAATATCAGCCATATCCAAAAATAGACTTGCCAAACAGACAATGGCCTGACAATACTATTACAAAAGCTCCAATCTGGTGTAGTGTAGATTTACGTGACGGTAATCAAGCACTTATTAACCCGATGAACATGGAGAAAAAACTTGAACTTTTTACACTCTTACTCAAACTTGGATTCAAAGAGATCGAGGTGGGATTCCCATCTGCATCAAAGGTTGAATTTGACTTCTTAAGAAAGTTGGTTGATGACAAATTAATACCTGATGATGTAACGGTACAAGTTCTTGTTCAAGCAAGAGAACATCTTATTGCCAAAACTTTTGAAGCATTACAAGGTGTAAAAAAAGCAACTGTGCATCTTTACAACTCAACTTCAATTGCACAAAGAAAGATCGTATTTGGCAAATCTCAAGAGGAGATCATCGAACTTGCGTTAGAGGGTGTTGATCTTGTAAAAAAATATGAAGCACAGCACGACGGGAAAATCTTTTTAGAGTATTCACCGGAGAGTTTCACTGGAACTGAGTTAGAGTTCGCGGCAAAAATCTCAAATGCAGTAACTGCTCGTTGGGGAATAAGTGCAGAGCGTCCTGTAATCATCAACTTGCCGGCAACGGTTGAGATGGCTACACCAAATATCTATGCAGATCAGATCGAATGGATGAGCAGACATTTAGATAATCGTGAGCATATCCTTATCTCTACGCATACTCATAACGATAGAGGGACATCTATCGCGGCAACAGAGCTTGCACTTTTAGCGGGAGCTGACAGAGTTGAGGGAACGTTGTTAAGCAACGGTGAGCGTACGGGTAATGTTGATATCATCACACTTGCTCTTAATATGACAACGCAAGGTGTTGACAGCGGTCTTGACTTCTCAGACGTAAATGAAGTTGTAGAGGTAGTTGAGCGTGTAACAGAGTTACCGACACACCCAAGACATCCGTATGTAGGTGATCTTGTATATACTGCATTCTCTGGTTCACACCAAGATGCGATTAACAAAGGTCTTGCATATCAGCAAGCAAAAGAGCAGCCTTTCTGGGAAGTTCCGTACTTACCAATCGATCCTGCCGATGTAGGTCGTACGTATGAGTCGATCATCCGTATCAACTCACAATCGGGTAAAGGTGGTGTTGCATACATTTTAGAGCAAAACTACGGTTACCAATTGCCAAAATCGATGCATCCTGAGATCGGACGTGCTGTACAAATGCTTAGTGATGTAGAGGGGCGTGAGCTTACTAGCGAAGAGATCTACGGTGTATTTAAAGCTGAGTATTTTGAACTTGATCAACATATCAAGTTTATCGATTTTAGCTCAACTACAAAAAATAAAGTTGCAACATGCACTTTAACATATGAGTACAACGGCAAAGAGATCACATCTGAAGGTACTGGCAACGGTCCGATCGATGCTTGTAAAGATGCACTGATGAAAGAGTACAAAAATGAGTTTAGTATAAAATCTTACTCTGAGCACTCTTGCGGAGATAAAAGCTCTGCAAAAGCTGTAGCGTATATAGAGCTCAAAACAGCAGAAAAATTCTCTTGTTTTGGAGTTGGAAGAGATAACGATATCACAATCGCTACAGTTAAAGCACTTTTCTGTGCACTAAATAGAACTTACTCAAACTAAGTCCTAAGAGGTCATCCTCTTAGGCATCTCTTTTTTAAAACGCTAAATCCCAACGAAAATAGAGTGTACTCGAATCTCCGTTATACTTTTTCTTATTTTCAACATCATTGACCATAACTCCTAAGGTAAAACTATTATAGTCATTGAGCGTATAGGTAAGCTGCGGTGAAAGAAAACGACTTTGTTCACCACCAAAACTCTCAATATAGATAAAAGATGCATCGAGATAGATAGTTAGAGGGGAAGAGAGTGAGAGTGCTACATATAAAGGGGATGAAACCAAGTTAGGCAATATCTCCGAATCTAAATTTTCAGATATCTCCTTAGCCGTAAACGTTTTAGAGCTGTAGAGTGCTTCTACAACCAAAGTAAGCCCCTCTTCAAAACCGTAATCAGCTCCAACAAGACCTTGAAAAAATTTTGTATTGTTACTCTCAATGTAAGCGCCCTCACTGCGTACCCCTACCCCTGAACTCTCTAAACTTCCGTCAACCTCATACCCTATCATTTTGGTCTCATCACTGTAGATTGCATCAAGTGCAAAATCAGCTACTTCTAAAAACCCCTGATAGCGCATAGCATAGCGAAACTTATCCGCTTCATTTTGAGAAACAATAGCGCTTAGATGTGATGTATCATCAAGATACCTTGTATATAATACGCCTACTACACCGTAAGTTTCATCACTCTCAAGTGCATAGATATTTTTAGGGTTGTACAAATTGGTAGGATTCCAGATGCGACCTACCCCCATAGTGATACTCTGCAATCCCACTACAACTCTGTTTACCTCGTCTTCATATCCGCCGTAAGCTCTGTAAACTTTGGCATAGGCACTTCCGCTACTGTAGTTCATAAAAGAGGTTTGTGTTTTAAAGGGGGTATCGCTTCTAAGGGTTTTTTGATACTCAAAGAGTTCAGATTCTACATACTTGTTCCCGTAATAGTTGATCCCGTCTGCGATTACGGTAGAGAAATAGCCGTTGTCTTTCCAGTCCAAAGTAAAACGCAATCTGTCGTAGTTATAGAGATACTCTTTTGTTTGATTTTTGTCATTATTGTTTTGCAGCAGGGTGATATTTGTGTTTTGCGTTTTGAGCTCAAGCTCTGCAAAAAGTGTATAGGGTATAAGCAAGATAACAAAAGCTAAAACCTTAACCATCAACTATCTCTCCGTCATACATATTGATCACTCTTCGTACATTCTCTTTTACCATCTCGTCGTGTGAGGCAAAGATGATCGTGACCCCCTCTTTTTCATTTAACTCTTTCATCATATCAATCAAAATTTTCGAGTTTATAGAATCGAGATTTGCCGTAGGTTCATCCGCTAAAATTATTTTCGGCTTCGTAGCCACGGCACGGGCAACGGCTACACGTTGCTGCTCCCCGCCGCTTAAATTATTTGGAAGATATTCAAGCTTGTCTGTGATATCTAAAAGTTTTGCTAGCTCTGTAACACGCTTCTCTATAATACTCTCTTCAAAACCTCGCAAACGCATTATAAAAGCTATGTTTTCTTTCACACTGAGAACCGGGATAAGATTATACGCCTGAAAAACAAAACCGATTTGCTCTAACCTTAGAGTAGTTTTGTCTTCTTCGCCCAGTGAGCTTACCTCATCATCATCAAAATAGATCTCACCTTCGCTTAGATCATCAAGGGCACCTATCAGATTGAGCAAGGTTGACTTCCCGCATCCGGAAGGGCCGTTTAAAAGGGTAAACTCTCCATCTTCAATTACAAGGTCAACATCGTTTAAGGCATGTACCTCTCTCGGCTCACCTTTGTAAAAATATTTATGAAGATTTGTAATTTTGATCATTTTTCAACCTTTATGATATCTACAAGACTCAGCTTTTTCAATTTTCTTAGCGGTATCACTACACTCAATAACGAGGCCAGGACAATAGCGACAAAGGTAGTTGTAAAGTAGCTCCCCTTGATTGTTCCGTATATCACAGACTCATATCCCCACATCTCCAAAGCGTCTGAAAAAGAGGTAAAATCAAGCCCGTAGTATTGTAGATACAGAAGCATCCCGTACCCTAAAACCGCACCGACAACATAACCTAAAAATCCAACTATCACAGCTTCAAGAATAACCTGTAAACGTACATATTTATAATGATACCCAACACTCATCATAATCCCAAACTCACGTATACGATCGAGTATAGAGACATACATTACCCCGAAGATTCCTACAAAAACAACACTCATGACAATCATAAAAGTGATCGAGTTAAAGATATACATTATATCTTGCATCTGTTGCATCATCGGCTGGAGTTCCATAAAACTTTTTACATCATACTCTCTGTATCTGTTTTGAATCTCCTTTGTTACTTTTTCATCGGAGAGCATTACAGATATTTGAGAGACCTGATTGCTTTGGAGTCCTAGCAGTTTTTGCAGCCTTGTTTTATCTACAAACATCCCTTTTGCATCAAGGGCTATATTTGTAGTTTGTACAATCGCTTTGATCTTGTAAGCAACTGAGATAATTTCACCGTGGACATCCTGCGCGGAGAAAACAACTTTTGAGCCGATTTTCACTTTCAGTTTTTTAGCTAACTCCAAACCGATAATCGCAGAGTTTTTCTCAACACTCAGCTCCCCACTTTTTAAAAACTGATCAAACTGACCAAACTGTTTTTCATCCTCTAAATCAAACCCTACCAAGGTGATAAATGAGGACTTTCTTGCAGTAGATAACAACCCTTGAACATTTACCCTTCCTATCACGGAAGTAACGCCGGGATTCTCTTTTAAATTCTTTGTCATCATATCTGCATCACTAATGATATCTTTGATCTCTTTGTCGATCAGATACCCTTTAGCAAAGATACTCACATCCCCGCTGTATGAACGTCTGTTTTTATCAAGCATATTCTCTGCCATCCCGTCATACAAGGCTTGGATCGAGAGCATCATACTCATACTCACAGATATCATCATAATAAGTAAGAATGTACGAGAAAGTCGTAAAAAAGAGTTTTTCCAGGCAAGTTTTGCAAGCAGTTTATACATGACGGCTCGCTTCAAGCGGAGTAAAAAGATTTACATAGATATACGGGTAAAAGATACTGATATAGTTTAAAAGAAAAATAACCGCACTATTCCAGGCAACAGTAAATAGATCAAAGTTAAAAGGGATCTCATCCGATACTACCCCATAATCTTTATACATCTCCGCAATCCCATCGATTACAATCGGATGGAGTGAATAGTAGTAGGTGATATATGTTGCAATGGGTATGGCAAAAACAAGTGCCGCAAGAGTAAGAATGACTATCTCATAACTTAGCAGTTTAAAAAGCGCTTTTTTTGAGACTCCTATTGAACGTAGAACACCTATCTCTTTTATTCTAGCACTCACATTGATAAAACCGTAGATCATAATTACAAAGAAGATAACCACCATAAAAAGTGCCAAAGAGATATATCCAAAGATTGAGTCAACCTCCATAGCCTCGACCATCGTATCCATCAATGTTTTCCATGTAAGTGATTCTAAGTTCCCATTGTTTAGGCGTGTAGTAATCTCTTGATTTATAACATCAACCTGCTCTAAATCTTTTACGCTTACTACAATATATGAGGCCTTGTCTTTCGAATACATCAAATCATCGAGATATTTTTTCGAGATAAACGATGCTCCTGCATCAAACTCAGTCATCCCTGTTTTAAACACACCGCACAACTCAAAGATATCTGCGGCAAAAGAGCCGTCACTCGCACCACCTATAAACGAAAACTCATCTCCAAGACCAAGAGAGAGCTTTTTCACAAGATCGACACCCATATAGACACATTTTCCGCTATTTTCTTCTAGATAACTTCCTTTGAGCAAAGCCTCTTTAAGTGTAGATATATCTGCTTCAGCCTCGGGTTCTATCCCCACAACCAAAGAGGCACTGGAATTGTCTTTATAGGAAAGCAGACCGTACGTCTCATATCTTGCGGCAATATTTTTGATCCCGTTTATTGTTTTTATCTTGTTTTTATACGCGTCAACATTTTCAAGATAATACTCATAGCCACCCTCGTCACGATACCCTTTTTTATAGATCTCTATAGCCGAGGTATAGATTTTGAGTGAGTTTTCAAGCATAGAGTTGTGTGAACCGTCCATCATAGAGACATAGACGATAAAAAGAAGTGTAGAGATAAAGGTAAGTATAAATGTGGTGATTGAGCGTGCTTTATAATAAAAGATATTTTTGAGTGCTAAAGTGAACATAAAGCTATTGTACTCTCTTTATCTAGAAAATCTCTTAAGTGCACTTTTTTGAAAGTATTCATGGGGGATATCTATATCATATTGTACTTTTTGCAGTGTTATCTCCGTATATTGTCCCTCTTTGTCATACGGCTCTACCCTCCAATACAAAGGGATGTAATATTTCCCGTACTTTTGGACATCTCTATAGATAAAAAAACGTACAATTTTTCCATCTTCATCGTAGTAGGTGTCTTTTTGGGAAGTGTAGGTATTTAGGTCAATCTCTAAATCTATCTTTCCCCAAACAACCGCTGCATCCTCTTTCGGAGTAAGTTGAAGGGTCACAATATTCTCTTTTTTATTGATGATCTTGGGATTGTAATCTTCAACAAGGGAGCTTTGTTTTACGATATCGTCATTGCTGATATCGCTCCCCATCCATTTTTGCAACATCATAGATGGCGGTATTTTTATAACCCTCTCGATTTTAGGGACATACTGCCACATCTGATTATCTAAGCTTAAAAAAGTGATCCCTCGATCGCGGGGCGGGTAAGTGATCTTGACAAAACTTTTTTCACTTCCTTGCGCATAGTTCTCTAACTTGATCACCCTTTCATGCCCCGATGAAACTACTTTCATAGTAAGCTCTATATAGATAGTGCTTCCCCTCAGATTTTCATCGAGTTTTTTAACAATATCTGCCGCTTCATCGCCAAACAAGAAAAAGAAAGAAAGGCTTAGAAACAGTAGAGATTTCATCTTAGAAAGAGAGTCCTACCGTTAGCTCAGGATATTTTCTGTAACATTGCTCCAATGGCTCACAAGTGTCATAGTACTCTACCGTATAGCCAAATGAGATGTAAGTGTTTTTACTTGTTATAACACTTAAACCTCCTCTAAAACCGTACGATGTAAAATCCTCATACATCGAGCTGTTTACAAAAGTTTGTTTCACAAAACCTCCGAGATAGGGTCTTAGTTTTCTATCGAGTGAAATATAATAATCTCCGCGTAAAGAGAGTTCATTAAACGTTGGTTCTGCACCAAGCCATGCTCTATAGTTAACACCCACGGCAAGATTATCTACAACACAATACTCTGCTCCAACACCTACTATTCCGTAGCTGCGGTTATAAGTATCTCCCGAACCTACTAAAAAGTTCAGATTAGTCTTTCCTTTTGTAAAGACATCCCCACTTACCAATGTAGCCAATAATGAAAATAAAAATACAACTCTTATCAAAATAATAACTCCTCTGCAGCATCAGAATGAACTTCTGCTTTTGGTGGTTTTGAGATATCGCTAAAGTACTCTTTTTCACCGTCAATGGTTACTTCACGTACACCTTCAGGGATATCAAACTCTCTTTTTATTTGCGGATATATCTTTAAAACTTGACGATAAAAATGTGAGAAAGCAGGAGCTGCTATCCTACCCCCTGTTTCTCTTCTGTACATAGGTGTATTATCGTCGTTTCCAAACCATACGATTGTTTCAATCGTCGGTGAATATCCAGCAAACCATCCATCGACATTAGAGTTTGTAGTCCCTGTTTTTCCGGCCAATTCGATTCCTCTGACTCTTGCACCCCTACCCGTACCGCGCTGAACAACATCACGAAGGATAGTTGTCATAATAAACGCCTGCGAGGCAGGAGAGATCTCCTCTCTTTGATCCTCTTTTTGGTAGATCTTTTTTTCATCTTTATAGATAGAACTGATCAGGTGCGTTTGCACCTGTGTCCCGTAATTTGAAAAAGATGTATAGTATTTTGCAAGCTCTAAAGGTGATACCGACATTGTCCCAAGCGAGATTGAGAGATCGTTTGGAAGATGCTTGATGTTAAACTTTTTCAGCTCTCTTATCAACTGCGGCAAGCCGATGTCGTTTACAAGGTTAATAGTTGCAAGGTTTCTTGAGTGGATCAATGCTTCTCTAAGTGGAATTAACCCTTTATAATTTTTTTCATAGTTTTTAGGCTGCCACTTCATCTCCTCACCGTCTTTTTCATAATCATATGTTTTTGCGATGTCGACTAACTCTGTTGCTCCCGAGTATCCAAGATTGATGGCAACTTGATAGATAAAAGGTTTAAATGCAGAACCAGGCTGACGTTTTCCCTGTGTAGCACGGTTGTATGAAGAGACAGTGTAGTCAACCGATCCAACCATTGCTAAAACATCTCCCGTACTTGGTTCTATTGAAACGATAGCTCCGTTTACTTTAGACAAATTGATATCTTTTGCAAGTAAAATCTCAGGATCAAGCTCTTGAAGTGCTTTAATATCTTTTTCCTCTTTTTCTTTGTACTTTTCAACCCTAGTTAAAAATCTGTCATAGGCATATTTCAATGATTCTCTTGCCGCATCTTGAAGTTTTAGATCAATTGATGTGTAGATCTCATAACCGCCTGTTTTAAAATCTTTGTATCCCATCGCATGCATTCTGCGAGCCACCTCGTCAACAATAAAAGGTGCTTTGTTTTGTGTCAATGTATCATCGTATACTTTTGGATTTTCTGCAATTGCTTTTTCGTAAGCACTATCGTCTATCCAGCCCAGTACGTGCATTCTGTTAATAACTCTGTTTGCACGCCCCATAGAGATCTCATAGTTTTTTGTCGGTGCATATGATGAAGGAGCTTTTGGAAGTCCGACAAGGATAGCTACCTCTTTAAGTGTTAATTCACTCAGTTTTTTATGAAAGTAACCGTCAGCCGCCGTTTTAATTCCGTAATATCCGTGCCCGTAATAGATCTCGTTTAAGTAGCGCTCTAAAATCTGCTCTTTTGTAAGTAGTTTTTCTATCTTGATCGCATAGATAGCCTCTTTGATCTTACGGGAGAGTTTTTTCTCACGTGTTAAAAGAACGTTTTTAACAAGCTGCTGCGTGATCGTACTTGCACCCTCAACAGCATGCCCCGCTTTGATCACTTTAAGTGCTGCACGAAAAATTGCATCGATATTAATTCCGGGATGCTCAAAAAACGTAGTATCTTCTATGGCTACCAAAGCTTCAACTACACGCGGCGGAATCTCATCAAACGGTGCATAGTAACGGTGTTTTGTATCAAAAATATTTGCTATTTTTTCCCCGTCTTTATCGTAGATACGAGTAGTAACTGAGGGGTTATAATCAACTAACGCAGAAACGTCGTAATCAAATTTAATATAAAAATAACCAAACACTATAAATGGTGATAATAATCCTAAAATAAAAAGTGTAATTATTATTTTTTTTATCATTCTCTATATTTCCTATTTGCAAAATTTGCTTCAATCAATGTTTTTGTATATTCATTTTGAGGATCGTTAATTATACTAGCCATTGTACCACATTCAACTAACTTCCCCAACTTGATTACACAGATATCTTCACAAAGTGACTGCGCTGAAGCGATGTCGTGTGTTACAAAGAGCATCTTAAAACCCTCTTTTTTTTGTAACTCTTTTAGAAGCTCTATAATGTTAATTCGTGTCTGCGGATCAAGTGCAGTTGTCGGTTCATCAAGCAGTAAGAGCTTTGGCTTTTGAGAGATTGCTATAGCTATTACAACTCTTTGAAGCTGCCCGCCTGAAAGTTCGGGAGGGTATCTCTCTAAGAGTGCAAGTTCCAGTCCCAACTCATCAAAAAGCTGCTCTATCCTTTTATGAGGAACAAAGAACTGTTTTTTTATTTTTGTAAGGGGAGAGAGTGCCGTAAAAGGGTTTTGTACAACTAAACTCACATCCCCGTTACGTCCCAGTTTGATCGCACTGTCCACTTTTATGTTTAACTCCATAGAATCAGGTAACATATCTAAAAGTGATTTGAGTGTTAAACTTTTTCCGCTTCCGCTTTGTCCCACAAGGGCTAAAGAGTTTTTCACCTCAAATGCGATATCTACCAAAGTATCACCCTTATGTTTTATCTCAAGCTTATTAATTTTCAAGATGCACCTCTTGAGATATCATTTGAGATAACAGGGTTAAATCTTCACAACTTTCACCAAGTCGTGCGATCACCCTCAAAATTGCGCTTGGAACCGTCGGCTGACGGATAGCGCCAATGCTGTAACCCTGCTCAAAGAGTTTGTTTTTGATCTCTAGCACCTTACGGTTATCCCCGATAACTATCGGTGCAATTAGCCCCTCCATCTTTAAGTCAAGCTCTTTTTTTATGATCGCCTGTCTTTTGCTGATCTCCTCTCTTAAGAGCTCTTTATTCTCTATAATATATTTCAGTGCATTATGCCCGAGCAGCGTATCGTACAGAGATAAAGATGTAGCATAGATGATAGGCTTTGCACGGTTGATGAGATACTCGTTAATATGTGCAGAGGATAAAATATACGCACCGAAACTTCCGTACGCTTTGCCGAGTGTCCCCATTTTAATATGGTTTGGTTTGATCTCAATATCGTAAAGGTCATACACACCCATAAGTTTTTTGCCGACAATGCCGCTGCTATGTGCTTCATCTACAATTAAAATAGCTTCATATCGGTCACAAAGTGCAAAAACCTCTTTTGAACACAGATCGCCGTCCATAGAGTAGATCCCCTCAACCGCTACGATGTTTCTTTTTGCATCTGAATTTTTGAGTAAATTCTCCAATTCATCCATATCGTTGTGTTTGAAAAAAGTGACATCTACATGTTCAAGGTTTGTAGCAAGCACTCCTGAAGCGTGATAGAGCTCATCCATAAAAAGCTTGTCACCTTTTCGTACCAAAGACTCGATCAAGGCGATATTTGCATTAAAGCCGCTGCCTAAAACAACGCCCGCTTCAAAACCGTTTATGCTGCACAACTCATCTTCAAAATCTTTATGTATCTGATGATAACCGTTTACTAAAAGGGAAGCTTTTGAACTATGGAGATCTAACTCATTTAAAACCTCTACAGTTTTGCGGTGCAGCTCTTTATTGTGAGCTAGTCCCAGATAATCATTTGAGGCAAAATCTTTTATCTTATAATCTAAAACTTCACGTGTACGAAAACGCCCCGACTTTTTTAACGCTTTTATTTCGTTGCTATAAAAATTCATCTGGTTACTACTTGATTTCTACCGTTTGCTTTTGCTTGATAAAGTGCTTCATCCGCTCTGGTTAAAAGATGATCCGAATCTTCACCTAGGATATATTCGGTTACACCGAAACTCATAGTAATCGGTAACACTACTTTATGTTCAGCTACTTTTTTTCTTACTTTTTCTGCTAACTTTGCACCTTTTTGAGCATCTGCATACGGGACGATAATCACAAACTCTTCACCGCCCATTCTACAAAAGATGTCTGCCTCTCTAATCATTGTAGAGATCAGTTTTGTGTACTCAATCAGTACATTATCCCCGACACCGTGACCGTGTTTATCGTTCACTCGTTTAAAATGATCTATATCTATCATAATAACTGCTATAGGGAACTTGTAACGTTTTGCAAGGGAGATGGTCTCTTCAATTTTTGTTTTGTAAAAGCGTCTGTTACCAATATTTGTCAATGAATCCGTAATAGTTAATTTTTCCAATTTTATTTTATACATCTCTTCATTGGTTACATCGGAAAAAATAGCACTGTAGTACCCTTTCTCTTCAGAAACCAGTGAAACACCTACCGTAAAATAGTAGCTTTGATTGTTATAATTGATTTTAACCTTGTTTCTTTTTTCAGGATTGTTCAGGATGTAATCGATCCATAATTCGCCGTCCATATATCTCGTTATATATCCCTCTTCATGTACAAAAAGTTCACATATACACCCGTATCTATCTTTAAACTCGTCAATATCCTTCTCTTTTGAGAAGTACTTAAAAAATGTTTGATTAACATCTATAATTCTGTTTTTGTCGTTTATAACAACTATATTTGTTGAAGAGTCTATAATATTTTTTATATAAGATTTTTGACGTGCTAAAAGATAAAAAAGTACAAGATTTACCATACCTGCTAAGATAAGGATAAAGATAAATCCGATTGCTACCCACTTAAAGATGAAAAACTCTTCATCATCGGTAGATATATCCGCCAACTTTTGAAACATTATATAGTACCCAAGAGTCTCTTTGTTAAAATCAACTATTGGATAAGATACTATCATGTAACCGTTTTCAATCTTATACCCAGTAGAGAAATAGTTCTCTACCCCCTCGCGTTGCAGATACTCCAGTTTCTCTTTTGGAACATCAAAGTTTGCGATGTAATACCCCTCTAAAAAGGTTTCGGTGAAAGGATACTGCAGTTTTTGAGTATGTTTTTTATTTAGCATAACTACAGAATCTATCTTAGATTTTTTAAGACCTTTTTCTATAGAGTTAAAGTGTGAAATCAGCTCAAGTATACCAACTACACGATTTGATTCCATTATTGGCACTATTGCCTTAATCGCAACAGTAAACTTTCCAGAACTTATTGTATAGAGAACTTTTTTTGTTTTTAGAACCTCTGCAAGATCAGCTCTTACATTTGTTAAGTCATCTCCGCGTCTATTGGTCCAGCTTCTATATACTGAGTTTAAATCTTTATCTATTATATTGAACCATATGTTTTTATACTCTGTATCTTGTTTTAATTTTTTTACTAACTCTTTATAATATTGTCTATGAACTTTTCTGTGCTTTATCTCTTCAATTAGACGTTGATCTTGAGAGAGCACTAAAGCAATTGCTAAAGTAGCTTTTTGTTTTTCGTAAATCATCTGAGCTACACGAGACTGCATACTTGTTGCTTGATGCTTGTAATTCTCTTCTTGCATCTCATGTTTTTTAGCATTTACAAAATCAAAGTAGTAATACGAAGCTACCATTAAAATAGAGATAAAACTTGCTAAGAATATATAGATCTTACGGTTGTTGAAAATATTCATCTACATAAACCTCTTGAGCACTTCTACACTGAGTCCCATTGCAGTACTTTCATACCCGCGTACATCTTTAATATACGACTTGCAAAACCCTTCTACCATACAGCCGCCCGCTTTTCCACGCCACATGCCGCTTTCTAAATAACTCTCTAAATCATCATGATCAAACTCATCAAAGATATAATCTGTTTTAGAGATATCTACTATCTTCTTTGTTTGTGAATGGTAGATCATGCAAGTGATAATACTTGTAATATTTCCACTTTGCGTTAGTAAAATATTACGAGCATCATCTTTACATTTTGCTTTTCGAAGAATTTGGTTTTGTGAGGTAACAACGGTATCGGCAACTAAAAGTGGATAATCATTAATCCCAAAAGCTTTGAGATTTGCTTCATACTTTCCAAGTGTTGCCTGATATACGAAGTTTTTTGGAGAGGTTGCAACTATGCTCTCTTCATCAAACTCTACACTCTCTTGAATAAAGTCTATCTCTGCATTTTGCAGTAAAAGTGCACGAGTCTCAGATGAAGAAGCAAGTCTAATACGCATTTCTAAGGGTAACTCCTAAGAATATAGCGATAACTCCTAAAATAATATTTAAAGGAACCATATATTTTCCGATAAGTTCTAAAGCTTTTTTAGCACCTGCACTGTCACCTGCATCTAAAAGTTTTTGTGCTTTGTTACGTCTTAAAATCATAGCTAAAAGATTCACTGCCATTACCATCCAAATAACCTCTTTCACATGTACAAGGTTATAGATATACATTGCATAGTCATCAATTACATTACCGCTTGCATCAACAGCTGCCGCACGAAAGCCTAAGCCCACAGCCATAATAACAGCCGTAATAATTAAGATAAATACAAACGGAGAAACTATTGTAAATAATCTCTTTAAGGCATGTGCACTTCTTTGCATTCTGTGAAGCGGTGACTCAATTTGAGCAAATGAGTAATGAGCAGCATATCGCATCGCGATCATACCACCAACCCATACAACTGCACTGATTACGTGTAAAAAAACAATAATTGTTTTATATTCCGCAAAAAGTTGTACCAGAAAATCTTTCATTAGTTAAGTACCTCTTGAATATATTGTAAAGATGCTTCTTTCGCTTCAGGAAGTTTTGTTTTATCTTTTCCACCCGCTTGAGCAAAGTCAGGACGGCCGCCGCCGCCACCACCAAGTATCGGTGCAATTTGTTTGATCCAGTCACCTGCTTTAGCATCACAATCTTTGATACCCGCAGCAATTAAAACTTTATCCCCTTTTACTTGGAAAAGCATTGCAGCAACTTTATCGTGTTGATTTTTAAGCTCATCGATTTTTTCTTTAATGTCACCGCTTGGAAGCTCTTCAACAACTACAGCTACACCGTTAATCTCATTTACTTTGATTTCAACTTTTGCAGATTCTTGAGCCTCTTTAACTTCAACTTTCAACTCTTCTATAGTCGATTTAAGTCTGTTAATACCTGCAAGAACATCAAGGTTTTTCACTTCAGTTTCTACTTGTTTGAGTAGAGTTCTTTGTTCACAGAAGTAATCGTATGCAGCTTTTCCACATACAGCTTCAATACGTCTAACTCCCGCACTTACACCACTCTCTTTAGTGATGATGAAACTTCCGATGTTTGCAGTGTTGTCAACGTGAACACCACCACAGAACTCAACACTTGCTTTCTCAAAGCTTACAACGCGAACCTCATCACCATACTTCTCACCAAACTGGCTTTTTGCACCTGAATGTTTTGCTTCTTCGATCGGCAGAACTTCAGTTTTTCTCTCAATGCCACGAGAAACAAGTGCATTT
Organism: Sulfurimonas sp. hsl 1-7; assembly: GCF_030577135.1. NCBI lineage: Bacteria > Pseudomonadati > Campylobacterota > Epsilonproteobacteria > Campylobacterales > Sulfurimonadaceae > Sulfurimonas > Sulfurimonas microaerophilic. The sequence goes on from NZ_JAUIRR010000003.1 coordinate 163,310, forward strand.
ACACGTGCTTCAATTTCAGTGAGTTCTTCAGCAGTCACAGCTTTAGGGTGTGAAAAGTCAAAACGTAAACGGTTTGCTTCATTAAGTGATCCAGCTTGTGCAATATGGTCACCAAGTACATCATAAAGAACTGCGTGTAAAAGGTGTGTTGCCGAATGGTGTTTGATGATCTCATTTCTTGAAATATCTACATGAGAATCAACTACAGTTCCAACACTTAGATCTTTTGTCACTTCAATCTCTGAAAGATTTAATTCAAAGAATTTTTTAGTGTCTAAAACTTTTGCAAAACCTTCTAGCTCACCAGAGTCTCCCGTCTGCCCACCGCTTTCAGCATAAAATGGAGTGATGTCAAGATATACCCAACCTTTTTCACCCGCTTTAAGCGTGTCAACTTTTTTGTACGCTTCATTTAAAAGTGCTTTTACTTCTCCAGAATGTTCTGTAAAGTCATATCCAACAAATACATTTTCGCCAAACTCTTCTATAAGTTCTTTAAAGTCACCGTGTGCTGCTGCATCACCGCTTCCTTTCCAATTCGCTTTTCCAAGTTGTTTCTGCTCAGTCATAAGTGCTTCAAATTTTTGGGCATCTAATCCTAAACCTTTTTCACGAAGCATATCTTCAGTTAAGTCTAACGGGAAACCGAAAGTATCGTAAAGTTTAAATGCAACCTCACCTGAGAACACATCTTTAGTATTATCAAGTTCTTTTTCAAAAAGTGCAATTCCATTCTCAATAGTTTTGAAAAATCTTGCTTCTTCAAGTTCGATCTGTTCTTTTACTGCATCAGCTTTTTCTGCCAAATACTCATACTGTCCATGCATAATGCTTACAAGGGTATCTACGATTTTGTACATAAACGGCTCACGGAATCCTAAAAGATACCCGTGTCTTACTGCACGACGAAGGATACGGCGAAGTACATAACCACGTCCTTCGTTTGAGAAGTTTACACCCTGAGCAAGTAAGAACAGAGTCGTTCTGATATGATCAGCAATAACACGATAACTCGCACCCGTTGCATACGTGTATTCTTTTGAAATAAGCTCTTCTACTTTGCGGATTAACGGCATAAACAGAGATGAACCGTAATTTGAAAGTGCACCCTCTTTGATAGCAACTACACGCTCTAGTCCCATACCGGTATCGATCGAAGGTTTTGCTAATGGAATTCTCTCACCACCTGCAACTTTTACCTCATACTGCATGAAAACAAGGTTCCAGATCTCTAAAAATCTGTCACCATCACCACCCATATAGTCCTCTGGACCGCTAAAGTGTTCAGCACCTTGATCGTAAAAGATCTCACTACATGGACCACACGGACCCGTATCACCCATTGACCAGAAATTGTCTTTGTCACCAAGACGCATAATGCGATCTTTTGCTACATACTTCATCCAAATCGCTTCGGCTTCATCATCACTCTCATGAACAGTCACCCATAACTTTTCGATCGGAAGTTCTAGAACTTCAGTGATAAATTCCCAAGCATGTGAAATAGCTTCCTCTTTGAAGTAATCACCAAAACTAAAGTTACCAAGCATTTCGAAAAAAGTGTGGTGACGCGCAGTGTGTCCAACATTTTCAAGGTCGTTGTGTTTTCCACCCGCACGGATACAAGTTTGGCATGAAGTTGCACGAGGGTTTTCAGGTGTTGGTATTTCACCTGTAAAAATAGTTTTAAACGGTACCATTCCTGCATTGTTAAAAAGCAGTGTAGCATCATCTGGCACTAAAGGCGCAGAAGCTACTCTATCGTGTTGTTTTGATTCAAAAAACTTAAGAAACTCTTCTCTAATATCCATCAATATATCTCTTCTTGTAAAATTATGCGATTATATCTAAAAATCGCTAAAAGTTAGCTCATCTTTGATTTTTAGGGCTTTATAGTGGCTTTGAAATAAGTCTGCTGCTATCCCGTTTTCATACTTAAGTATCTCTTTTTTTTGATCTAAAACAGGTGTCGTTTTATATCCGCAAGAGGGGGATTTTGATTTTAAAACTATCGCATCTGCATCTTGATTTTTTTCAATAAATGAGAGTATCTCATCTTCTAAAAGTTGTGTCACGTCTTTATTTGTCTCATCTGTTACGATCCTCTTTTTTCCATCTATAAGCATCACATTAATACGCTCTCTGGGAGTTCCAAAAAGTGGCGCTTCGGGACAAAAAGGGATAATCTCGTACTCTTTAAAATATTCCAATAACTCATCATATTTTTTTGTTTTTCCGTCATAACGGCAAAACTCCCCTAACAAACACGCAGAGATGATCACTTTTTTTCTCATTTTTACACCTAATAGATATTTTTTTTGCTATTATCTTGAAATGATTTCTTTTGCACCTTTTACTAAAAAGACAGTATCGATACCAAAAACTCTCAAGAACTATACTCAACAGAAAAATATTAACATAAAAGATATTGATTTTACTCTTGAAAAGTATGAAACACTTGTTCGACGTAAAGATATTAAAGATGATCTCATTGTAGAAAATCCTGCCGAGATAGATCAAGAGATTTTACTTGACAAAGATGCAAGGATCTATCAACGCTACGATATTAAAATATTCCCTTCTGACCTAGATATAAACTCTTATAAAATAACACTAGCTGCAAACAAACAAAAAACAAAAGTGATAGCAATTATAAAAGCGGGAAGTATCTTTAACAAAGATGACACACTTTCTGAAAAACTTTTAACACAGATCCGTCACAAAAAACTTGCCACAGGCTTTTTAATAGATATTTTTGAAGAAGGTCTAGAAAAACAGTTAGAAAAATTGGTAAAAATTCTCCCTTACGGTAAAAAACTGACAAAAGATGTAAAATTTGTTGTAGCAAAAGGGATTGAACCGATTGACGGTAATGACGGAGAGCTACAAAAAGTCTACTTATCATATCAACAAGATGAGCAAAGAAACTATATAGACGGAATAAAAAAAGGGGAGTTAATCCTCCGTTATAAAAAACCTCTAAACGGTAGCGGCGGACGCTCTTGTGAAGGGAAATATATCCCTGAAAAGCTAGCTCAGAACTTTACTATACCGGAGATGGATGAGAGTGTTATTCTCAAAGAAAACGATAGATTTCTGGAATTTTATGCAAACGATAACGGTTTTGTCGAATATGACGACAAGACACTGAAAATCTCTAAAATGCTAAAACTCGAAGGGGCTGATTATAAGTCGACGGGACACCTGGATGCAAAAGAGCTAAAAGATGAGATCAGTGTTGAGATAAGGCACAATAAAGAAGCGTATGATGATGCGATCGGAGAGGGATTAAAAGTTGATGTAAAAGATTTACATGTAAATGGAAGCATAGGCTCAAACGTAAATGTAGCTGCCAAAAGTGTAAACATTGATGCACAAACACATAAAAGAGCAACTTTTACAGTTGAAGAGAAAGCAAATATCAAACTTCACAGGGGTGATCTTACGGCTAATCATGCCGAAATCGAGATACTTGAAACAGGAAAAATAACAGCTCACAAATCGATTCATGTTAAAAAAGTTGTCGGTGGGGAACTGATTGCCCCTAAAATATATATTGATGAACTCGTTTCCAATGCAAAAATTATAGCTTCCGAACTTATAGAGATAAAAAGTATCAGAGGTTCTAACAACACTTTAATGATCAATCCTGATAAAGTTAAGGCTTACCATCAAGAGAAAGAAGATTTGAAAAATGGTATCAAGAACAAAAAGAAAAAGTATCAAGAGGAGTTTGATGCTTTACATAAAGAGATAGCAGAACACGCCCAAGAAATAGATAGAATAAAAACATTTCAAAAACGTATACTTGCAGCACAGTCAACTGGTAAAGCACCAACAAAACAAGATCTAATTCGTGTTCGAGAGTATAAAAGGAAATCTCAAGAGTTCAAAGAGAGAGAAGATCAATTCAAAGAGAAAGAAGAGTCCATAAAACAGATGGAAGCCGAACTTGAAAAGTTACTAGAGCAGGATCTTCACGCTGAGATTAGAACCAAGTCACTTTATGATGGCCATATAAAAGTAATATTTGTAAACCCTGACGATGGGAAGGAACTTGTATTTATGCCGCAAGGGCAAGTTGAAGTTATTTCGCTCAAACTTGATGAGCGAAATAACAGAGTAATCAAAACTTAGCAGATCACAATTGACTTAATTTCAGTCATCTCTTCGATCGCAAATCTTGGACCTTCACGTCCCACACCGCTTAGTTTTACACCGCCGTATGGCTGAATGTCAAAACGCAATGTCGGCATATCGTTGATCACTATTCCCCCTGCATCAAGTTCATCGATAGCTCGGTTTGTAATCCTTAGATCGTTTGTAAAAACTGAGAACTGTAAACCGTACGGCGAGTTGTTCATACGCGGAAGTGCATCATCAAAACCGTTTACACGCACAAGTGATACGATAGGAGCAAACACCTCTTCACATACTATCGCCATATCGTCATGAACCTCTGTCATTACACAAGGATAAAAAAGTCGTCCTTCTCTGTGAGGCGGTAACATCGGTTGGGCACCCTCTTCTATTGCCGATTCAACCCAGTTCATTGCTCGTTCACACGCTTCATCATCTATAAGCGGTCCCATAAATGTTTCATCCTCATACGGACTTCCCACTTTAAGTTTTTTCGTCTCTTCGGCCATAAGTGCTGCAAACTCATCATATACCGCATCATCTACATAAATTCTCTGTAAAGAGATACATACCTGTCCCGAGTTTACAAATGCACCGAGTGCACAACGCTCAGCCGCTAGTTTTAAATCCGCTGTTTTTTCAATAAACGTCGCGGCATTTCCACCGAGCTCAAGACCCACTTTTTTAATTCCTGCATTTTTAGTGATAATGTTCCCTACAGGCACGCTTCCCGTAAAGCTCACAACACGAGGAATATCTGAAGTAATAAGTGCACTTCCAACCTCGGCATCACCGTACACTACACTTAAAGCATCTTTGATAGCATACTCACTCTCAATGAAAAGTTTTGCAAATTTATAGGCAGTAAGAGGAGCTTCGGGAGTCGGCTTAAGTACTACGGCATTTCCGGCAACAAGTGCAGGCCCCAGTTTATGAGCTACTAAGTTAAGTGGAAAGTTAAAAGGTGTAATCGCTACTACTACACCTACAGGCTCACGACGAAAAAGTGCGAGTGTCTTTTTCCCGCTAGCCATAGCGTCTGTATTGATCGTTTCACCAGCCATTGTGCGCATAGTCTCAGCCGAGAGTGTCAATGTTTCTATACATCTCTCCACCTCTATACGGGCAAATGCTATAGGTTTTCCAACCTCATCGGTAATCGTTTGTGCAATATCTTCTTTTGCTTCTTTGAGTTTTGACACAACATCTAAAAGCCAGTTGCATCTTTGAGAAAGTGTTGAGAGTTTTGCACTCTTTGCTGCTTGCTGGGCAATCTCCAGTGCTTTGTTTGCATCTCCGGCATCACATATCGGAGATTTAGAAACCACTTCACCGTTATATGGTGATTTTCGTTCATTAAATGTATCTTTCGTAGCGGCTTGTGAGCCGAAAAATATCTTTGCTTCCATCTAATTCTCCGTAAAAGTATAATTGAAAAATTATACCATCTTTGAATTAAATGAAAAAATTTTTACCAGCCTCTAATTACTGTATGACAAGCTACACAATCATTAAGAACTTTACCGTATTTCTCAGTTGCCGTAGTAAACTCATCATTTTCGATAGCTTTTTTCAGTACCTCTAAATCTTCACTAAGATTATTTGTAATGTTTTGTGTAACACGAACCTTGTTGTTATTAGGAATAAATGTTGTTACATCAACTGTCTTAAATATTGCATCAGAGTTTTTTAGAGTTTCTATACCTTTTAAAATCTCACTTTTAGAGTTAAACATAAACCCTCTTTGTACTTGTTGCATACCTCTATCCATCAATTGCATTGTTGCAGTAATAGTCGTGTCAGCTGCAAAAGTTGCTACAGAAGTCAAAGCCAATGCCAACATAAGTTTTTTCATACGATATCCTTAATAATTACTTTTCTAAATGTTACTACTTTAATAATTAAAACTTTATAAAGTTATATTTTCAACTAATACTACTTCATCTAACGTTACAACAAGTGCATCAAAAGTAAAATCACACTCGGTATTGTGCTTTTTCATATATACATTTGCCGTTTTAATAATACGGGAAAGCTTTGTCGGAGTGATGTTGGCAATGGCACTCTCATAATCATCTCCGCTTTTTACTTCAACAAAATGGAGCACCCTCTCTTTTCTCACAATAATATCAATTTCACCAAAACGGCTATAGAAGTTTCTCTCGATAATTTCATACCCGTTTTCCTCTAGAAAAACAGTCGCTTTATCCTCTGCAACCCTACCTTTTTCTCTACTCATTCCGATGAAATCTCCCCTATCTAATCTAAAACTTTAAGTCAATCATTATAAGTTAGCGCTATACTAAAATTATTTGAGATGGAGGATTACTATGAATTACTTCAAATCCTACACTGTATTATATCTTATCCTATTTTGTCTGGAACTACATGGCGATGATGATCCGCAAGAGTTGATGGATGATGCCCACTGTATGCGTTGTCACGCTACAACTGATTTTCAACCGAGAGAGGAGAAGGTTAACAGCTTTAGAAAACTGCACCACCAAGTTGGTGTATGTGCAGAGAATAATTTTGCCGGATGGTTTGAAGAGGAAAAGTTAGATGTTTCCAATCATCTTGACTGGAAACATTATCATTTTAAAAGTGGTAAATAATTTTTAGCACTTGATTACATCGACTTTGATCGACTTAAATGCAGCTGTTAAGATCAGCTCATCTCTTGCATCACCAAAGAGATTATTTATCTTTGATTTTGCATGGTGGAATGTTACAAACAGCGTATTTGGTTTGATCTTGTCTGTAATTTTTACAGTGAGCGGTGTAGATTCACCGAACTCACTTTTAAGAATCACTTTCTCTGTAGTAAAATGCTCAGCATCCGCTTCGCTTACAAGTAAAACATCCTCGTCGTATCTATCGTTTAACTTTTCAGAACGTTTTGTCTGTGCAGCATTGTTATAGTGCGCTAAAGTTCTTCCCGTTGTCAGATAAAAACCGCTGAGTTTATTACCCAGTATCTCTTCTACCATGTTACGCGGTTCATACTGTTTGTATTTGAAATATCCGTAACCGTCCGGTGTTCTGAAATCCAACTGGTGCAAGATCGGTGTATCTTCCGTGTGAACAGGCCATTGCAGTCCACGTTTACGGTGTTTTTCAAGTCTGTGATAATCAGCTCCGCTAAAACGTCTGTACGCAACTTCACGCACCTCATCCCAAACATCTTGAGAAGTTGCATAGTTTGCTGAACCGCCCATTTTGTTATCAAGGATCTGTAAAACTTCCCAGTCATCAGGAAGATCAGATTTTACAAGCGGTTGAGAAAGGTGTAAACGTCTCATCGCATTTACATATACACCCGTTTTTTCATACGCAGATTTAACACCCACTACGATGTCCGCACGCTCTGCTACATCTGTCATAAACAGTTCTTGAACAAAAAGAAGTTCCAACTCGTTAAACGCTTTGTCGATTTTGTTTAGGTTCGGATGGATATGTGTTAAATCCTCACCGATGTTCAAAACAGCTTTCAGGCGACCCTCTAACATCTCATCAACAAGCTGAGGAGTCATTAACCCCACCTCTTTAGGCTCTTGATAATCCGGATCATAATATGGAAGCATACCCATATCACAAGTCCCCTGAACATTATTTTGTCCGCGTAGAGGCATAAGACCTGCACCGCTTTTTCCGACATTACCCGTCATAAGTGCCAAGTGTGTGATCGCCATTACCGCGTATGAGCCGTCAAGGTGCTCAGTGATCCCAAGACCCCAGAAGATCATAGATTTTTTCAGAGCATACTCACGAGCCACTTTACGGATCATTTTACCCATATGCTCATACCCTTCGATCTGCTCAAAGAACTCAGGTTTTGCGTATGGATCATTTAAAATTTTCTCTTTAAACTCTAAGAACCCTTTTGTACGATCAGCTATAAAACTCTCATCGTAAAGCTCTTCATCGATAATCGTATATGCAAGCATATTTAAAACCATTAAGTTCGCTTCATGAGGGATGATAGCTTTGTATTTTGCAAAACGGTGGAGTTTAATTTCACGTACGTCAAATACTGCTAAGTTATCGTTTTCACGTGCCACGTCTAAGATACGATTTGCAATGATCGGATGGGCTTCTGTTGTGTTTGAGCCTATTACAACCATAAATTCAACATTATAGATGTCGTTATAAGGGTTTGTTGCCGCACCCTCACCGATAGTTGCACGCATCCCTTTAAGCGACGGAGAGTGACAAACCCTAGCACAGTTATCTACGTGCGGTGAGTTAAGCGTATGACGTGTAAACTTTTGGAAAAGGTATGAAGATTCACACGAAGTTCTAGCACCTCCGATAGATGCGACAGATTTTCTGCCGTACGTCTCTTGAAGCTCTTTTAACTTCATAGCACAGGCAGTAGTAGCAGCATCTAAATCTGTTTCATACCAAGTATCATCGTACTCTTTTAGCGCCGATGCCACAACCTCTTTAATCGCCGGATTTTTCTCTAAAAAGCTTTTACGAATACGCGGTATTCTCAGTCTGTCTTCGGCATCAACAAAATCAAAACCGTACTTCCCTTTTATACAGAGTTTCCCCTGAGAAACCACACCGTCAGGATGAGCAAAGATCTTTACAATCTTATTCTCTTTTGTATCCACATTTGCTGCGATATCACACCCTACACCACAGTATGTACATACGCTATCTATAGTTTCGATATTTTCCATTTTCTCCCCAATACTCTTTCCATAAAACTTTTTTTCTTTATGGTTTTTAGAAATATTATCTCTTTATTTTTAGGCTCTTGAGCCAACGGAGGGTTTTTCCTGAAAAATAAAGAGATAATATTTCGCTATATTTTTAGCCGACAATCAGCTTAGAAAGTTTACAATTGTTTCTCTTAAGTAAACCTCTAAGAACCAAAAGCTATTTTCCTCTAATCAATCTCTAAGAAATCTAAAAAAATATTGTTTTATAACATTTAGTGATACAATTACAAAATGCAAAAAATATTTATAACACTTTTTACTTTTATTATTTTCATTACTGTTACCATCTTTTTTTACTATAAAAATGAAGTAAAAGAGCAAAAGATCTATAAAATTATGGATCAGATGCGTCTTACTCTGCAAACCCAATTAAGAAACCAGAAGATGGAAGATCTGCGTGTTGCGTTAATGATCTCTAAAAACCATACTCTTATTGACAGCCTTGAGAATGATGATGAGGATTTCGGATATCAGATTATTTTTGACATTGCTCAAACTATCCAAAAAAACACAGGTTCCATAATCAGAGCGCAGGTGATCACAAAAGAATTAAATATATTTGCACGCTCTTGGGATGATGTCTATGCAGGGATGCCCATTGGAGACTACCGAACCGATTTAAAATATTTCGATACCCATGATACACCGAGAACTTCCATAGAAGTTGGAAGACGTTTAGGGATCAAGGCAACTGTTCCCGTCTATAAAGAGGGTGAATTTATAGGATATGTCGAAGCTATCTCTTTTTTTAAAAAAATTACAAACTTTTTCAGCAGTATCGGTGTCGATCTATACGTTTTTCTAGATATTAAACATGCAGATTCGGCTGTGCTTATGATGGAAAATCTGACAATCGGAAACTATATCCTCTCAAACAGGAACTACAACTACTCCCATATCCAAACACTTAAAAAAATCGACTTTAAAGAGTTAAAACTAAGCGGTGTAGTATATAAAGACGGCAACTACATCTTTTATGAAAACATGAAAGACGGTAACGGACAAACCATAGGGGGATTTGTTTTTGTTTTACCGGAAAAATATCTGGAATATTTTAGAAATCCTGAAGATGACATCTCTTTTCTTATCAACATCACCCGAAGTAATTTATATGACGTAGTTCGTCAAGAGAATTATCAAGAGAACAGTTATAAAGAGTACTCTGCAAACTCTCTTATGCAATTCAAAGATGTAATCGACAGAGAAGACAGGGCTATATTTTTTGATGAAGCTTACGATAAATTTGATAAATACTCTAAAGATGAGTTGATACAGATGATGTTGAACAGAAGAACGATTAAAAAAATAGATGGGAAAATAAAATGAACATTTTACTTTTAGAAGATGAATACTCACTCCGCATTAGTATAGAGGAGTTTTTACGAGATATAGGGTATGAAGTGGACGGCTTTACCGATGGAAGTGATGCCTATTATGCTGTCTACGATAAAAGCTACGACATTTTACTCTTGGATGTAAATGTACCTTCGATCAACGGCTTTGAACTCCTTAAAAAACTAAAAGAGGAAAATATCAATATCCCGGCCATCTTCCTAACATCGATGACAGATATTGACGACTTAAAAGAGGGATACAGACGAGGTTGTTGCGATTACATCAGAAAACCTTTTGATTTACAAGAGTTAGAGTTGCGCATAGAACAGGCCTTAGCTTCTTATTTACAAAATCAAGGCTCGACTATAGAACTGGGACCTGAGCTCGTCTACAATTTAAAAACAGCGAAGCTAACCTATAAAGATGAAGAGATAGTTTTACGTAAAACAGAGAAAGACCTTCTTGAGGTACTGATCAAAAATAAAAATGCCATTGTATCTACACAGATGTTTCAAGATGCAGTATGGGGTGAGTATGTTGAACCTGCAACCATTAGGGTACAACTCAATAATCTCAAAAAGAAACTTCCGCTAGATATCATACAAAATAGACGTGGATTAGGATATATCATTGAACGATAACAAGTATTCGGCAAAGTACGCACTCATCTATACAACGCTTGTAAGTATTATTTTACTTGCACCGCTTGTTTACTATACTATATACATGAAAAACATCTACTCTATCCAGAATGAGCTTTCTCTGAAAAAAAAATCTTTACTTGTTATTCAAGCTATGCAAGAGTATGACCAAGCAGATGACTACTTTGAGTATCCACGTTTTACAACTTTTGATTCCGGTTTATACGGTGAAAACTTTCAGCCCATATTTACCCTCATCAAAAAACCGATGCCTTACTTTAAAAAAGGGTATTATTTAAACAATCAAGAGGCTTTTCTTGTCGTAAAACTTCCAAAAGAGAGATACTTCGGTGCACATTATCTCGTACTGCACAATACAATCTCTTTTGCACCCGTATATGAAAAAGTACTGTTAATTCTGACAAGTATAGTTATCTTGATTTTTATCTCAAGTATCTTTTTCTTAAAAACCTTTGCAAAACCTTTTCAAAGACTCAACCAGCAACTCGATACTTTTATTAAAGATTCTATGCATGAGATCAACACCCCTCTGGCTATCATAAATGTAAATATTGACTTATACAACAGAAAGTATGAACAAAATAAATATCTCAGAAGAATGAAAGCCGCTACAAAAGTACTCTCAAATATCTATAACGATATGGATTACCTTATCAAACATGAGCGACTCAACTATGAGAAAAAAGATTTAAATCTAAAACAGTTTTTACAAGAGAGGATAGAGTACTTCGAGGAAGTAGCAGCTATGAAAGATATAACTATTAACTCCTCTTTAAGAGATTGCGGAACTATTTATATGAATGATAAACAGTTACAAAGACTTATAGACAACAATATATCCAACGCAATCAAATACTCTTATGATAACTCTCAAATCGAAATACGCCTCTATCTACAAAACGATACATGCATATTAGAGTTTCAAGATTACGGTGTAGGAATCCAAAAAGTTGAAAAAATTTTTAGCAGATATTATAGAGAAAACAACAACAAAGGCGGTTTCGGTATAGGTCTAAACATAGTAAAATCTATTATTAACGAAGAAAATATAGAGCTTCAAATCACCTCTACACCGAAGAAGGGAAGCCTTTTTAGATACATCTTTCCATCATCTCTACATAAAAAAATCTAATTTTACATTCATTTTACATTCGCTAGTTAAACTTGTCCTCGAAAATATATAGGAGGAACAAGAATGAATAAAGCAGTAATCACTTCGTTACTTGTCGGAGCTTCACTTTTTGCTGCTGATTACAGCAAGATTATTGAACATCCTGATGCAAGTAAACTGATAGAAAAAGATTTACTAGCACCTGCAACAGCTTATACAATGCCCAAAGGTTGTATAACTACTGATTCGGATGCAATTGCCAGAGGTGAATATATTTTCCATAATCTTAATGGAAAAAAAGCCAAACAAAACCCACCCAAAGGTCTCAGCAGAAAAAATAGTGACGGTTCGGAAAAACAGTACGGAAACTGTGTAGCGTGCCACAATATTGAAGGGGCTAAAGGGGCTGGAAACATCGGTCCGGATTTAACAAAATACAAAGAGTATATTATAGACACTGGTGCAAGAGATGCACAATTTGTTTATCAAAAAATTGCTGATGCTCGTATTGATAATCCAAACACACACATGACTATTAACTTAACAACAAAGTTATTTACAGAAAAAGAGATATGTGATATTACATCATACATCATGTCTGAAAAAAAATAAAGGGGAAAGAATATGCAAAGAAGAGATTTTTTTAAAAAAATAGGAAGCGTAACAGCAGTTGCGGCAGTAATGCCGGTAATGAGTTTTGCAGCAGATGCAAAGCCGGTAAGTCCAAACAAGATGAGTTACGAAACGGCACTTAATGCGATCACAAACGGAAAAACTCCGAAAAAATCAAATAAAGTATCGCTAAAAGTTCCTGAGATTGCAGAAAACGGAGCTGTTGTTCCTGTAACTGTAAATGTTGAGTCTCCAATGACTGAAAATGATTATGTAAAAAGTATCCATGTTTTAAATACTAAAAACGGAAACTCTCGTTGTATCGATGTTAATTTAACACCGGCAAACGGTAAAGCTATGTTTTCTACTCGTATTAAACTAGGCGGTACTCAAGATGTTGTTGCTGTAGTAGAACTTAGTAACGGTGAATTCCTTATAGCTTCACAAAATGTAAAAGTTACTATCGGTGGTTGTGGTTGATTCTAACCATACATACATAATTTAAAAAGATAAAAAAAGAGGAAAAAACAATGGCAGAAAGAAAATCACTCATTAAAATTAAACCGAAAAGATATAAAGACGGTGAGATAGTTAAAGTTAGTTTCATGGTAATGCACCCAATGGATACAGGAATGGGGAAAGATAAAAAAACAAAAGAGATCATCCCTGCAAAATACATTAACAGTGTAAAGTTTGTTTACAACGGTAAAGAGATCACAAACATGACTGTTTGGGAATCACTTTCAGTTAATCCGGTATTTACAACATACATGAAGATTAACGGTAAAGGTAACCTTACTATTACATATACAGATAACACTGGTGAAGTTCACGAGACAACTAAAAAGATTAAGCCAAAAGGATAATCAAATGAAAACAGGTATTAAAATAGCTCTTAGTATTGCAATGCTCTCTTCATTATCTTTTGGTGGTGAACAGTTTGCAATGAGCGATGCAGACCGCGCAATGTATGCAGAGATGTCGGAAAACAATCCTGCAGACATTATGGTTGCAGACGGTGAAAGTTATATGGAAGAGTTAGGCGGAGATGCTGCATTTGCAAAGTATCTTGGTGTAAGCGAAGATAATCTTCCATCATACATAGCGGGATTTCCTCGTTATATAAAGAAGTTCGACATGGTTGTTGGACTTGACCAAGTTGTTCAGGCAATGATGCACGATCAAGGGAAAAAGCCTTATACACTTAAAAGTGCAGAGATGTTTTCTCTATTAGCATATATAAAATCTCTTGCTAACGGTGAAAAAATCAATATCGATGTAAATGCAAACCCGCAAATGAAAGAAGCTTATGCGCTTGGTGAAAAAACTTTCATGACAAAACGCGGTGGGCGTGGACTGGCTTGTTACTCTTGCCATTCTCCGGATATTATAGGTACGGTTTTACGTACACAACCTCTTCCAGAGCTTGGTCATCCGGGAAATGCAGCAGCAGCTACATGGCCGGCATATAGAATGACAAAGTCATCTCTAAGAACATTGCAACGTCGTTTTCAAGGATGTATGCAAAATGCACTTTTAGCCGTTATCCCTCTCGGTTCTAAAGAGATGGTAGCACTGGAAGTGTATCTGACTGATAAAGCTAAGGATAGTGAGATAGCTATTCCCGGTTTAAAAAGATAAAGGTAAAAAATGGAAATATCTAGAAGAGACTTTATGCATATTGCAGCCATTTTTGGTCTTGGTGCTGTTGCTGCAGGTTGTACTACCTCAGCACTAAAAACACCAAATCAGATATCGTTAAAAGATATCTATGACTTTAATGCAAAAGGGAATGTAACACTTCTGCATATGTGTGACCTGCATGCCCATATAAAACCGCTTTATTGGAGAGAGCCGTCAACTTTGATCTCAGCTCCTAATCTAGTTGGTACTCCGGGATTCTTATGTGGTGAAGCATTTGCAAAGCACTACGGACTTGAACCAAGTAGCCTTGATGCGTATTTCGATACATATATCGACTTTGAAGCACTAGCTAAAAAGTTCGGGAAAATGGGTGGTGTTGCACATATGAAAACATACCTAGATCGTGTACGTGCAGAGCGTGGGAATGAAAATGTTTTATTTTTAGACTCGGGTGATACATGGCAAGGTACTGGTGTTGCGCTTAAAACTGACGGTGAAGCGATCGTTAAAGCACAAAACTATCTTGGTGTTGACGTAATGGTTGGTCACTGGGAATTTACTTACGGTAAAGAGCAAGTAAAAAATCTGATCGAGCAACTTGATGCGAAATTTATTTCTCAAAACATTATCGGAGACGATCCATTCTCGGATGAGTATGAAGAACTAATTTTTGAACCATACACTATTGAAGAGCGTGGCGGAGCAAAAATCGGTATTATCGGTCAATCGTTCCCGTTCACTTCAACTGCGAACCCTAAAGAGTTTACACAAGGGTGGAGTTTCGGTTTAAGACTTGATACGCTTCAAGAGTATGTAAATGAGTTAAGAGATGAGCATAAAGTTGACTGTGTAGTTGTACTATCACACGACGGTTTCAGCGTGGATCAAGAGGTAGCTCGTAAAGTTCACGGTATCGACTTTATTTTAAGTGGACATACACATGACCCTTCACCAAAACCTATCACTATCAACGGTACGGTAATCGTAATCGCAGGTAGTCACGGGAAATATATTGGTCGTTTAGACATTGATACAAAAGATGGAAAAGTAAACGGATATGAGTACAAACTGGTTCCTATCGCTTCAAATATGATCCCTGCAGATCCAGAAGGTGTAAAACTGATCGATGAGCTTTACAAACCGTTTGAAGCAGAATTCAATGAAGTTCTAGGTCAGACAAAAAACATTTTATACAAAAGAGATACTTTCTTCTCAACATTTGATCAGCTGATCAACGATGCGATCATGGATGAAATGAAATGTGACATCTCATTCACACCGGGTTATAGATGGGGTACTACCGTTTTAGCAGGTGATGATATCTTAATGGAAAACGTTTACGAGATGTGTGGTATCACGTACCCGAATGTTTATACATTTGAGTTAAAGGGTGCAAAAATCGCTACATTACTAGAAGATATTGCAGATAATGTATTTAATGCAAATCCTCTTTACCAACAAGGTGGAGATATGAGTCGTTTAGGCGGTGTTACTTACAGTATTGCCGTAGCAAATAAAGCGGGTCAAAGAATATCGAATCTTAAAGTAGGAGGTAAACCAATAGATCTAGAAAAAACTTATGTAGTTTCTTCATGGGGAGGGAACTTACAAAATGCAGGAGCCAACTTACGTAAAGATAAGATCAGACCTGTATACGACGTTGTAAGAGATTATGTGAAACGTCAAAAAGTGGTTGATGTTAGTAATGAGGGGAATGTAACACTCGTAGATTATAACTGCGGATGTCCTACAAAAGGCTCTAGAGGCTGTTAGGTGTGAAAGCGGCAGTTGCAGCTGCCACTTTCATTTGTGTTTAAGAAAAACAACAAAGGAATTATAATATGAAATTAGTAAAAATGAGTCTAATTGCTGCATTAACTTGTGGTGCTTTTGTAGCTGCTTCAGCAGATGATGCAAAACCAAAACGTGAACTAAAAGGGAACATGATGGAGGTATACAATGTACTTCCTGGAACTGCAAATAGTATTACTGAGGCTTTTACAGATGGTGTATTTTACGGCCGTTTAAGAATGAATGCATTCAAATGGGATTGGAAAGATGTAGATTCAGATAATAAAGCGTTTGGTATCGGTGGTTCTATGATCTATAAAACTGCTGCATATGAAGGCCTCAGTGCAACTGCAGGTTTATACTACTCTGACTCTCCATTTGAATCTCTTCGCCAAGATGAGGCTGATATAGGTGATACAAAAGCAGGTAAAGATACATTCAGCCGTTACAATGTTTTTACTACAGGTGACTGGTCAATGGCTTCACTTGCACAAGCGTATCTTCAATACGATATTTCAAAAACCTCTGTTAGAGTTGGTCGTCAAATTTTTGAATCGTTTTTAACAAAATCAAATGATACAAGAATGATTCCAAATACATTTAACGGTCTTGTAGTTGCAAACAAAGATCTTCCACAAACAAGAATTCGCGGTGCATATTTCTTAACACAGAAGCTTCGTGATCATACAACATTCCATGATCCGCTTACTTATGATGATAGAGACACAGCTAATAAATCACAGTGGAACGGTAATGATGACTCAGCTGTACACAAAGGTTTAAGTTTTACAAATTTTAAAGCAGCGGGTGAAGATACAGAGCATGATCTCATCGTTGTTGATTTACAAAACAAGTCAATTGAAAACCTTCAAGTTGATGTAACTTACGGTGGTGTTCCTGGTGTTATTTCATCATTAACTGGTGAATTAAACTATAAAGTTGATCTAGGTGACGGGTATTCTTTAACACCGGGTGTACGTTACATGAAGCAGTTTGATAACGGCGGTGGTGAAATCGGAGGTGCTTGTCTAAAAGGTGGTTTAGCGGGTCAAACAGGTAATGTTGATGGCTATAAAGATGCGGCTTCACTGGACTCTTCACTCGCTATGGCTCGTTTAGTACTTAAAAAAGGTCCTTTAAAAGCCCAAATCGCTTACTCTGCGGTTGAAGATGCAGCGGATATCGTAGCACCTTGGCGTGGATTCCCGACTGGTGGATATACTCGTGCAATGGCTCAGTATAACTGGTATGCAAATACTAAAACAACTGCTGCAGAAGTAAAATATGACTTCAGTAAAGCGAAAATGGTTCCGGGACTTACTGCAATGGTACGTTATGCAATGCAAGACTTTGATGAAGCAAAACAAACTGCAGGTGTGCAAGCTGACAGCAACATCTTACATGTCGATCTAATTGAAAAATTCACTCCTGATCTTTATGCTAAAGTACGTGTAGGTATGGTAAATGCAGATGATAGAGTTGGAAGTACAGACAAAGACTCTTACAACGAATACCGTTTTGAGTTAAACTACCTATTTTAAAAAGGATATCTTATGAAATTATTGCTTGTGGTGCTAAACTTAATTTTCATCCCCCTTCTCCTTGCTTTTGAATATAAAATTCAACCCCAAAAGGTAAGTAGTGAAATCTACTGCTTTTTTGGTGCGCCGCAGGCAATAAACAAAGATAACAACGGTAACATGGTAAACTCTTGCTTTGTAGATATGGGCGAAAGTTACCTTGTTATTGACAGTGGACCGACATACAACTATGCAAAAGAGGTATACGGTGTAATGAAAACAATCAAGGATCAACCTATTGCATATGTGATCAATACACATGCACACGATGACCATTGGTTAGGAAACAGTTACTATAAAAAATTAGGTGTAGATATCATCGGTTCTGCACAGTTTAAAAATGAAGCGAAAGTTGAAGTAACAAGAATGCAAAGAAACGTTACAAAAGAGGCTTATGAGAACACTACTCAGGAGTTTCCAAATCTCTTTGTAGAAGACAAACAAACACTTACTATCAACAAAAAAACAGTGATTTTCAGTCGTGTACACGACAAAGCTCACTCAAGCAGTGATCTTTTAGTTTACATTCCAAGCAAATCTGCTCTTTTTGCAGGTGACCTTGTTTTTAATGACAGAGTGCCCTCACTTCGTGACGGTAATATAAATCGTTGGATCGAGGAACTCTCTAAGATGAAAGAGGGAACTTATACTTATATTATAGGCGGGCACGGCTCACTGGTAGATAAACACTCAATAGATATAACATATGAATATCTCGTAACACTCAAAGAGGAGTTAGTTTCTGCTCTTGATGAGGGTCTGGGAATTGATGATGCCGTTAATAGTATTGTGATGGAGAAGTTCAAAGATATCGCAATGTATGATGTGCTCCATAGACAAAATGTTGAAACAGCGTATAGGACTTTAGAATGGGAAGAATAAGCAAACTCTTTGTGTCATTACTACTCTTAGGTACTTCACTAGAAGCACTGGAATGGGTAAGCTACAACCAAGCACTAAAGATCCAAAAACAGACACATCAGCCAATCATGCTTGATGTGATGAGAACGGACTGCCACTACTGTATTGACATGGAAAAAAAAGTATTTCAAGATGATACAATGGCTAAGTGGATTGCACAAAGATTTATACCGGTTAAAATCAATCTTGACACCGATGCCATGCCCATCAATCAAACTGTAACGTTCACCCCTACGTTCTTTTTTTTGGATGGGCAAGGTAAAATAATAAAAAAAATTCCTGGTTCTTGGAATATACAAGACTTTAAAGATTTAACAAAGGGGATCAAATGATACGAACAATTATACTTATTTTTTTACTTCAGGTAGTTAGTTATGCAGACACTATCTTTGCAGAGCCGGCACCTTCGATCATGGAACCTAGACAAATTGTCTTTTCAATAAACAGAGGGGATGATGAAACCATTCATCATGTACTGAGTTCTGCCAACAATGTTTTGAAATATTATGGTCCGGAAAAAGTACATATGAGAATAGTTGCCTACTATCATGGACTCAGAGCTTTACTTAAAAAAGAGAAAGATATTGCTGTACGTATCGATGCACTACAACAATACGATGTTGAGTTTGTAGCGTGTGAAAACACTATGAAAACAAAACATATTAAAAAAGAGGAACTTATCGATGATGTTGAAATTGTAACAGCAGGCATTGTCGAAATAACAGAACGTGTAAAAGAGGGTTGGATATACATCGTCCCGTAATCTGCTTTAAATTACGTCAATGATTTATAGTATTGTTCCAAAACCTACAATATATGAGTTAAGTTCTTCTCTAAAAAGAATTGTATGATTTCTTAACAAAATTTATAAAAATAAGGACTATCTAAAGACAAAAATTCATCTTTTACAAATTGTGAGTTATCTAAAAATCCAAAATATATAACGCTATATCTATGCCTAATTTTTTATTTATCAATCTTGATCATTTGCAAAATATCGAATCAGGTAAATCAAAATAGTGTATAAATACATTGCTTGTTTTTTATGAAAATATCCATCTTTATAATTTCCATGTAGTATGTTATTTCGCATATTCATTCCTGCATTTTCTACCATAATATAAGATATGTACCGGAGTATATTTTTATCAATATAACAATTCTCATCATCTATCAATTCATCAATTATTTGGTTAAGTGTTTTTTCCACTAATTCTGTTCTACCACCAAGAATATCTCCGTTAATTTGGTAAAGATATTGTTTGAGTAACACTTCAATTAATGTCGGTGAAATATACATAAATTCCATATATTTCTGATCGCAAAAAGATTCTATTGCTCTTGTAAACTGCATTTTAAAATCGTTTATGTTTTCAAGATTCTTTACGTCCTCTTTCAGAAGAGCAGCAGACTCGACAATCCAATTGAACTTATAATCTAAATATAGGAATAAGTCATTATAAAGTGAATCAAACATATTAAAATATGAAAATAAAGCCTGGTCTTTAGGGGCATAAGAGTACCCTTTTAGATCTATTCTGTTTGGTGTAAAGAGATCACTTATGCTACAACCGTTTTGTTGTTCCTCTTTTTTGTGTTTTTCATACTGAGGGGAGTAGTAAGTTGTGTGAAATAAATAAAACAGCAAATAATCGAGTTTTTCCTCAACAGAGCTTTCCTGCATAAGTTCCTCTTCTGCACCTTCGTAAAATTCTCGAAGGTCTTTGTTCATATCATCATATGAAATAGTTTGAAAAAACTCATCATAATGTTCTGCAATATAATCTGCAAACTTTTTAAACAAAACCTTTAGCTCTTTTAACTTGTAGGACTCTGCTTTTCTAGCATATTCTATATTTTCCATCACTACAGACTGGTTTATCATTGCATTACTGTTTGTAATCTCTTGGCAACGTTCTAAAGTATTATCAATCTCTTTTTGGTAAAAATAATTCTTTAGTTTGTGATCATTTATTTTTTCATAAACTTGTGCCAATCTTGCTGCATGAGTGGTTTGAAGGTCTCTACTTTTACTCAAAAGCTGTTTATCAGATGAACTAGAAAACTCATTGAGCACATCAACGAGCTGCTGATAACAAAACATTTTGTTTTTGTAGCTATTAAAAATGTGCTTGAAAAAGTTGAGAGTGTAATAAAAATGTTCTTCTATGTTTATACTTGAAAACAGGTTTCCTGCAAAGCTCTGAACAAACTCTTCATCATTGAGCTTGTATTTTTCAGAGATGGCAATATATCTAGCAAAAAGTTTTAATAGTAAGTCCAGCTGATCATCATTGGCTATTTTAGATTCAAGAACTTTCCTTGAAGATTCTAATGTGCCTTGAGCTGCAGAGCGTTTCTCTTTTTGTTCGCAAAAATTCAATATTAGTTCATTGAAAAGATAAATTCGATCGATGGAACATTGTGTAGTAAGCCGGTCCTTGAAATAACTTACAAGTTCTTCTCCGGATATATTAAATGCCTCTGGATCAATCCAGGGTAAAAAACTATCCTTCAACTCTCTATAATCCTTTATATATAAAAAATCTTGGTTAAGAGCTAGTTCATATTTCTGTAAACTAGTTAATCCTTCAACTTTATCAGGTTCACCAACATTCATTCTTTCTCGTTGATACACTTGCAGTTGAAATGAAGCATTGAACTCATTCAACTTTTTATTTATTGATTCCATCTATGTCTCTTTCTTATAACGAATATCAGTATAATTCTAATAGTTTATATAGACTTTGTAGTCTTATTTAAATCTCCTATAACTTCATTGTATGGCGGTTTAGTTTCATATTTATCAGGATTCGCTTCTTCACTAATGCTTCTAAGTGTAATAGATTGTTTTTTTCCCATTACAATGACTTTTCCAAAGTTTTTCCAACCATTTTTTTGTAAGTTTCCATTCATACTTCTACGAATTGCAGTAGTTAAAATATCTGCTAATTGGATTCCAAGATTATTTTTGGAATCTTCAAATGTTATATCAGAAAAAACAGAATTAAGTTCAGAGAAATCATTCGGATCTCTCTCACCTACATGTGGAATCAAATACTCTGGAATCTCACCTCTAGTTCGATTTTTAAAAAAATAACTATAGTCACCTTCATTGAGCATCATTAATGGTTCTTCAAAAGATCTTGTTTGGGCTAGTGGTAAAATTAGTTCAGACCAAACCTTTTCAGAAGTAGTCATATTCATATTTTTTGCATCAACCATCCATTTGAAATTTTCTAATTCTTTTGGTTTTCTCAATGAATAATATAATGTTGTTTTTTGAAATATTTGTATTAAAAGTTCAATTGTCAAAGTTACTTGTACATATAGTTGATTGGGAAGTGACTCAATCTCTTGTTTCGTATTATGAATATATTGAATCAAATTTTCATTAAACTCTTCAGTTATGGAATCAACCAGTTTCTGCGCTCTATTTAACTTATGTTCTGTCGTAATATCGTTCTCTTCAAGATTCATATCAATAGCTACAACTTCAAACATAACATTATATTTTGAAAGCATTTCAATTACACTATTTACCTGAGATTCATCGAGTTGACTCCCTTTAATTTCAGTATCTGCAAAGCCCCATTTCTTTTTTAGAGCTTCGAACTTTGAAAAGATGATTTTCGTTTTATTTTCCGGTAGAATTAATGCACCTACAGTTGATATTGCACATTTATTTTGTTCAGGTTTGACAAAAGAACCTGCTTCATCAATATAAATATTCATTAATACATCCTCGTTATCCTATAAGTTTATACTTTTTGTTAAAAGTTTCATGGCTTTCCTTTATTGTTGAATTTAATATATTCATATTTCTATTACTTATAAGTATATTTGTAAGGTTCACTTATTGCTTCTGCTGCTCTTGTAGCAATATCATCTACATTTTTGACATACCCTGTTTCTAGGCTATAGATAGGATAAGTATAATATGCTCCAATGAATAGAACGACAACAATTATAACTATTATTTTATCTAATATACTAAGTTTCATTTAATTCCTTTTTATTTAATGGTTTAATTATAAGAAAAATAGATCTTCATTTTCAGAAACTTAGTATTTTTTGATTAAGTTGACAGTTGTTTATGAATTAAGTAAGAGTATCAATATTTCTTAACACAGGAGTTAATATTGGAATGCCCCCTATAAACTAGACACTTTATAATTCAACAATATCTTACTTTTGGAGCATAGTTAGCAATGATATGATTTCCGTATTCCACAAAGTGTTGAAAATGTTAAAAGTTTAAATTCTCTAAAACTCTCAAGAGTTTAGGAATAAAAACAAGAGTTTATAGTTTTACATTAATTTTACACTCAATCGTTACACTTTCCCTAACAATTAAAAGGATAAACAATGAAAAAGATAGTTGTATTACTGCTAAGTGCTATCTCACTTATGGCACAAGGTGATCTGCATCTCTTTAGTGTAGATAATAAGTCTGGAGCACTGACTCCTAAAGTGATCGAAAAGAGCTTTGTAAAGAATGGCTTTACAGTAACTCTTAACAACGATATGACGGGACCGTTTAAAAAACAGTTTCAAAAGAGCGACTTTAAAGTTTTTAATCTTATGACGGTAGTTGAACCAAAACTTGCAGATAAACTTGTTAAAAAGTTTCCTAAAGCAGGTGTATTTATCCCTATGGGTGTTGGAATCTACCAAGCTAATGATGATACTTCACTCCATGTAAGTATTTTAACATCTGAGGCACAGGCAAAAATCATCGGTATCAACAACAACGATCTTTTAAAAGCAATTGAGAAAAGTGCAATCAAAAGTATCACACAAGCGCTACCAAATGCAAAACATACAATGAGCGAAGACTCTTTAAAAGAGAATCGTGACCTTGTTACGCTTTATGAGTATGAGCTTGATGATGCTGATGAATTTGACGATGCAAAAGAGGAGATCAAGATGTCTTTAGAGAGCAATTTTGCACCAAAAGGTTTTATCGTTCCTGCTACACTTGACTATGAACTGGGAGTACTAAATGAAGATGCAGAATCTCCATTTGATTTTTACGAGTCTTACTCTATNTGACTATGAACTGGGAGTACTAAATGAAGATGCAGAATCTCCATTTGATTTTTACGAGTCTTACTCTATTTGTAAACTTCCTGTAATATATACTGTTGCAAAAACTCGTCCGGAAGCTGCCGCTTTTGCTCCTTGTACAACAGTACTGTATAAAGAGAAAGGGAAAGATACAATAGTTATGGGATTCCCTGCAGTATATAACTGGCTAAGCAGCGCACATGTAACAGACGATGCAGCACACAAAGAGCTTATGAAAGCACAGCACGATTTTGAGAAAATTTTAAAAGACATTACAGAATAGGTTGTCAAAATGAAAAAAATTATTGTTTTACTTTTTGCATTCATCACATCAATAATGGCTGATGAAGCTGTAAAAAAAGTTGTATTTGATTTTACAAGCGGTGATCTAAATGTATTTGAGAAAAAGATTCTCTCAGGTATAGTGCACCAAAAAAATTATTATGAGGGGAAACTGCAAGAGCTTCAGGTTGCTGTAGTTATCCATGGAGATGCTTACAAGTTATTTGTAAAAAACTTACAAAACACTCAATATAAAAATGATGCTGCCCTAGCAGCTAAACAAAGTGAATACGCTAAAAGACTCGAATCGCTTACAGATACTTACGAAGTTGAGTTTTATATGTGTGAAGTGGGGCGTAAAGCGAAGAAGCTTGAAAAAAACGATATTTATAGCTTTATGAACTATGTTCCTAACTCCACTATAGGACTTATAAACAAACAAAGCGAAGGGTATGCTTATATCCCTATCGCGCGTTAAAAATATTTACAATAATTTGACTTAAAAACGTCGGCAAAAGATTTAAAAAGCGGATAAAATAATAAAATCTACGAGGAAAAGCATACTCTGTTTTATTTCTCTGGATCGCTTTTTTTATCCTTGCCACTCCCTCTTTCGTTTCCAGCAAAAACGGCATATGAAAATCATTCTTATCGGTAAGTTCACTTTTAATAAATCCAGGCAAAATATTGATCACCTTTATCCCCATTGGGGTATACTTGTATCGCAACCCCTCAGCATAAGCGTTTAAAGCTCTTTTTGATGATGAATACACTTTAGAACTCGGCATAGAGAAAAGTGATGCTAATGATGAGATAAATACGATCTTCCCAGATTTTTGTTTTGTAAAAATCGGTAAGAGCACTTCTAAGATTGCATGATTTGATAAAACATTTACATTGTACAGATTTTTAAACTCTTCTATTGTAGGTGTTTGTGTATGGGAATGACCTAATGAGATACCTGCATTTAAAATAACCATATCTAAAGCCGTTATGGTACGTAGTTGCTCTTGCAGCTCTTTAAAGTGTGTTACATCGACAATAATGAGTTTTATATCTTTACATTGAGGAAGTAATTCTTGTTGGAGTTGTTGCAGTTTGTCTTCTCTTCGTGCGAGAAGTATAAGTTCGTTTTCTTCTTCTGCATACTGGCGTGCAAGTTCGGCACCTAAACCTGAACTCGCTCCAGTAATTAAAATTTTCATGTGTAAATTATACTATCCTGATCATTACAGGTTTTACATGTACAAACTCTTGTGCTTCAAGATCTTTGATCATTTTTTGCACATCTTTTTCAACAGCAATATGCGTTGAGATAAGTAGGTTTGCAGAGATGTTATCTGCAGGGCGCTGTAGAATAGTCTCAATTGAGATATTGTTATCTTCAAACAGTTTTGTAACACGTGCAAGTACACCTGCTTTGTCACTTACGTTTATACGAAGATAATATTTTGACTCGATCTGCTCTACAGATTTAAGAGTAAGTGCTTTACCTTCCATAGGACGGTCAAATCCAAGCATTGGACGTGATTTCCCGCTTCTTGCAATATCAATAATATTTGCAACTACCGCTGAAGCTGTAGCATCACCGCCAGCTCCCGGTCCGTAGTAAAGTGTCTCACCAACTTTATCTCCTACAACAGAGATACCGTTCATTACACCGTCGATTTTTGCAATCATCTCATCTTTTTTGATCAGACATGCATGTACACGAAGTTCAACTTCACTTCCTGTTTTTTTAGCAATTCCAAGAAGCTTGATCGCATACCCGAACTCTTTAGCAAAAGAGATATCATCTTGAGTAACATTCTCGATACCCTCGATCAAGATATCCTCTGGTTTTGCATCGATTCCATACGCAATTGAAGCTAAAATAAGAAGCTTGTGTGCAGCATCATACCCGCCTACATCAAAACTCGGATCAGCTTCAGCATACCCTAACTCTTGTGACTCTTTAAGGATTGCATCATAGTCAACACCCTCGTTCGTCATCTTTGTCATCATATAATTACAAGTACCGTTCATGATACCCATCATAGATTCTATGTGATTTGCAGAAAGACCGTCACGAAGCGCATTAATGATTGGAATACCACCCGCTACACTCGCTTCATACTCAAACGCTAAATCTTGTGCTATCTCTTGAAGTTCATATCTGTGGTAAGCTAAAAGAGCTTTATTTGCAGTTACAACCGCTTTACCCGATTTTAGTGCGCGTTTTACAACTTCAAACGGCTCTTCAACGCCGCCCATAAGCTCTACTACAACGTCAATCTCATCATCATTAAGGACATCATCAACGTTATCAGTCAAGATAATATCTAAACCTCTGTCTTTAGCAAGATTTTTAACAACACCGCTTTTTACAACAATGTCATGCCCTGCACGAGCTGAAATCACATCTGCATTGTCCTTTAAGATATTCGCTACACTAGTTCCTACAGTTCCAACACCTATGATTCCGACTTTGATCACTTATTATCCTTACATCCATCAAACTGTTTTAAAAACTCTTTGATATTTCTTGCTGCTTGGCGAATACGGTTGTCATTTTCGATAAGTGCGATACGAACATACCCTTCACCGTACTCTCCAAAACCGATTCCCGGAGCTACCGCTACACCTGCTTCAACAAGTAAACGTTTTGAGAATTCTAAAGAGCCTAAATGTGCAGCACAATCCGGAATTTTTGCCCAGCTGAACATACTCGCTTCATTTTTCTCTATATGCCATCCTGAACGCTCAAACGCTTCTATAAGCACCTCTTGACGGTGATTATATTTTTCAGTGATATCTCTTACACATTGCTGATCACCGTTTAGTGCTACGGTTGCCGCCACCTGAATAGGTGTAAACATACCGTAGTCTAACCACGATTTAATTTTTTGCAGTGCACCGATAAGTTTTTTATTTCCTACAAAGAAACCTACACGCCATCCAGCCATATTGTATGATTTACTTAGTGTGAAAGATTCAACCGCTACATCTTTTGCACCCGGTACACTCATAATTGATGGTGTTTTATAACCGTCAAAAGTGATATCACCATATGCGATATCAGAGATTACGTAAAATCTTTTCTCTTTTGCCATAGCTACAAGTCTTGCATAAAACTCCTGTGTAACTGTTGCAGTAGTCGGATTATGCGGGAAGTTTACAAGCACATATTTTGGTTTTGGAGAACTCTCTTTGAAAACTTTCTCTAAGTTCTCAAAAAATTTGTCCTCATCAAGACGATAGTGTTTGTCAAATTCAATTCCGAATTTAATAACATTTCCACCCGCTAAAATAAAAGAATATTCATGGATAGGATATGTAGGGTCCGGAACAACTGCTACGTCACCTGGATTTGTAATCGCATACGTTAGGTGAGCATATCCCTCTTTTGAACCCATTGTAGCTACACATTCAGTCTCAGGGTCAAGTTTACAGTCGTATCTTCTTTCATACCAGTCTGCAATAGCTTGAAGTAGTTTAGGAATACCTTTTGATGTAGAGTATCCGTGTGTTTTAGTTTTTTGGGCTGATTCTACCAGCTTTTCACGGATGTGTTCAGGCGTGTCACCGTCGGGGTTTCCCATAGAAAAGTCAATTACATCTTTTCCTGCACGGCGCTCTGCCATTTTTATCTCGTTTACCTCAGCAAACACATACTTAGGAAGTCTTTCAACTCTATTAAATTTAAACTCGTCAAACATTTTAATGCCCTCTAAAAATATTGACGATATTTTAGCAAAATTTGTTTAGAATTATCTTGAGCCTTTTGGGTAAAAGATCAATTCGTCTTTGATATTTTTCAAAGTATAAAGATCTGAGATTTTCATATAGTTTGCATTTTTAGGAATTTCTAAATAAAGTCCCTTATATATTGTCTCTTTTTTGATCACTTTTAAAAGGTGTAAAGAGCTGTCATAATACGCAATATACGGGTACCAGTGGTTTCTTGAACTACTTTGTACGTCTAATGTTTTAATCTTTGAAACATCAAACCAATGTTCATATAATGAACGTTTGCGAACTGTTTGTTTCCCGTTTTCTAATTGTTCTACATTTAATTTAGCATGTGAAATATCTATAAGATAAGACCACTCTTTTGCATTGTCTCTTTGAATATCTACAATCTCGCATAGTTTTTTCTTTAATTCTTTTTGCAATAGTAAAGGATCAGTTGCATATTCAGATGTTAGATTTATACTCCAAATAAACTCCGAAGCATCTCTTGTAGAAGCTACAGTAACATATTTGTAGTAGCCTAAAGAGCTTAAAGTATCGCCGATAATCTTTACAAAAAAGATCGGTGAACCGTTTGTTCTAAAGTTGAGTCTTATCTCTTGGGGAGTCTCGAAAAACAGGTTTAATAAACCGTTATCTTGCAGTGTCTGAATCACTTTTACCGAATCAACCCTGTCATTTTTAAAATAAGCACTTTTTGGGTCAAATACGGCATTGATAAAGTCTAGGTTTTGTTTATACGTCGCCTCAGATACAAACCCTTGTATTTTTGCACTTAAAAGTTCTGCAGGAGTAGCGATAGTTTTATCACCCGCCTCTTGGGCATATAAATTACCTAGAAAAAGAAAAACTAAAAGAAGATTTTTTACCATACATATCCTCTGTTAAATCTTTTAAACTCTTCAAGAGTTATAGGTTTAAAATCTCCGTCTTTATAAACAAACTTGAGGCCTTTCTCAGATTTATAACTATACTCTTTTCCATTGATCTCAAAATCAACATAGCCGTGTCCAAGAGTGATCAACCAATCTGTAGCAGGATCAAGACTAAACTCTTTTTTGAAAACAGTTTGATGCTTTTTATTTGTATCAAGTTCGATGTAGCCTATCCAAAGTTTTCTCTGTGTCTTAATTACAAACGATTTTTCAACAACCTCTTCTTGAGGAACAACTTCTTCTTGAAGGTTTATCTCCTGTGCAGTTGTATTTGTTTCTACGACACTGTCATTGTTTTCCTGAACGTCTGAATTGTTTACCTCTTCAACAACTTTCTCTTTAACTTTTTGGATAATTTCATTCTCATTAACAACAGGTTTTGCCATCTCTTTTGAATCAGCGTAGAATGTAAATAAAAATACTAGAAAAACTACAACAGCAATAATAATATAGAGTGCTTTATGACTTTTTTTAGGCTGTATCTGCACGAAGATACTATCATCTTCGCTTACCTCTCTCTCACCTTCAAAGTAAGCTATCCCTTTTAATTTCACAGAGTTCAGATCAAGATTGTACTCACGTTCTAATATTGATATAAAACCTGTAAATTGTATTTTATTAAGACCGTCATAACTCTCATGTAAAATAGCTTGAACATGTCCTGCCGGAATATGGGTTTTTTCATAAATCGCTTGGGCACCTATCGCACGTAGTTTTGCTAAACCTTCATTCATATCTCATCCTATCCATTAAAATAGCACCTGCCACACTCACATTTAAAGAATCAAAATCGTGTGACATCTTAATACTCACAACATTATCAAGTTTTGAAGAAACTCTGCCGCTGAGACCTTCCCCCTCACTCCCTAATACCAATACTCTTTTTTTAGTGATCTTAGCATCACGAATGTCAATACCACCCATATCTGCACCATAAGTACTGAAACCGGACATTTTTAGATCATTGAGTACATTATGAATATTATGCTCGATTGCAAAAGGGATATCAACTAACGCCCCCGTACTAGTACGTAATATAGGTTCAATCGGTAGTTTTTTTACTCCGCAAGCAACTATGGCATCAACGCCTAGAGCATATGCACTACGTATAATCGAACCAATATTACCGATATCGGTAAGTCCTGCTAAAACAACGATAAAATCTTTATCAAGGAATGTTTTATAATCATGAAGTTGGTAGTCTTCAACTTCAGCCAAAAAGCCCTGATGATTTGCATTTTTGCTCATCTTTACAGCAGCTTCGTTCGGAATTCTTTTTATTTCGAATCCCATTTTCATAAGTCTTGAATACTCTTTTTTGTCAAGTTCACGTGCAAGATAAAGTGTCTTAATCTTGTGTGGATAATGATCGATAAGATAGTATATTGGTTGTTTTGCATAAATTAACATGGGGGTATTTTAGCAAAACTTTTTTAATTAGTGTTAATATTTAAGAGTTCTAGTGAAATTAATTAACTTTGCATCAATCTTTGGTAGCAGGCTTTTGTATTTTCACCTGTAATTTTGGCTATAAGTTTTGCCTGCACTTTTTTTGGAAGGTCTAATTCAAGGATATCTTTTTGGGTAATTGCAGAGCTGTTTTGTTTTTCACCCGCTTTGATTACGACAACCCACTCCCCTTTAAAATTTCCGTCTAATGTTTTTAAAATTTCACTTGCCGTTCCGCGTAAATATCTTTGAAATTTTTTACTCAGCTCTTTGGCTATAAAAAGCTCCCTCGCAGGCTCACTCTCTGCGATCTCTTTTAGGAGTTTCTCTATCCTGTGAGGTGATTCGTATAAAATAGTCGTATAGCCGTTATGAAGCGCTTCATTCAGACCCGCTGCACGTGATGCACCTTTATGGTCTAAGAAACCTAAAAACAGCATCTGTGTCTCTACAAATCCACTCGCGACAAAAGCAGTAAGAACTGCATTTGCTCCCGGCAGTATGTCATATGAAACAGAGTTTTTTATACAGTAATCTACCAGTACCTGCCCAGGATCACTAATGCCGGGCATCCCTGCATCACTTACATAGACAACATTTTGCTCAAAAAAAGATGGTTCTAGTTTTTCAACAAAAGATTGTTCATTGTGGGAATGTAAAGAGATAAACTCCTGTGTTTTGTCAAACTGAGTATTGTAACGCTCTTTTAAAATGTGGATAAGTTTTTTTGTAACGCGAGTATCTTCGCAAAGAAGGATGTCGGCTTCACTTAAAGCTTCAATCGCTCTAAGTGATATATCGCCAATGTTTCCAATCGGAGTTGGAACAAGTGTTAACAAGATATTTTCTTGATTATTTTTTGTATTTTGCGTTGAATTTTTCGATACGACCAGCAGTATCTACATTACGCTCAGAACCTGTGAAGAATGGGTGACATTCATTACAAATATCAATTCTCATCTCTGGTTTTTGAGATTTTGTAACAAAGCTGTTACCACAAGCACAACTAACTGTACAGTCAACTAATTCTGGGTGAAGATTTTTTTTCATCTAATTTGCCTTTTACTATTCGTCAAAGTACGAACAGTTATATATTTTTTAAATCCGTATGGGGGCGGATTTTTGGAAATGGGATTATACCAAAAAATCAAAAATATTACAATAGTATCTTTGAAGCAACAGCCAGGGCCGCACTCTCAGAACGCAATACTAACGGAGTATCGAGTCTAAACACTTCATATGTGCTTAAAAACTCTCTCTCCTCTTTGGAAAAACCACCTTCACAACCGATAAGTACAGTAGAAAAGTCGGCATCGTCTTCTAAAACATTATCGCAAAAATCAAACACTTTCGTATCTGGATTCTCACTCAAAAACTCTTGAAGATTTTTTGCCGTTGCAAACTCCATAAAATCACTTCTGCCGCATTGTTGATTGGAAGCTTCTATAATTCTTTCGTAACGGTTAAAGTCAGCCTTGAAGTTTTTTTGGCTTCTATCACAGTAGATAAAAGTGATCTTCTCCACCCCAATCTCGTTTAAACTCGGAAGTACCTTCTCAACTGATTTAGAATCGATTACACACCATCCGATATGCAACTCTTTTTTCGCTTTTACTTCATTAATCTCTTCACCGAGATATGCCACTTCAAGTGAGCGCGGGTCAACTGAAACAACTTTATAGATGTAAAGCATTTCAGGAGCCTCTTTTCGCCTGAATCCAAGTGTATCACCCTCTTTATGACGGCGCACTTTTACAAGATACTTGTGTAACTCACCCTTGATCGTAAAACGCTCTTTTCCCGCATTCTCTTCATATATAAAAATCATGAGAAAAACCACATCCATATTGAGATTGCAACAACGATAAAAAATTCAAAATACATAATTTTAAAAGCAAATTGTTTATACACTACAAAGTCGATAAATTCATCGTCATCTACGTGTTTTAGAGCTTTTGAGCGTCTCACCTCTTTGACGATTAAAGTGATTGCAACGATTATCATAAGAATGTTTTCAAGGGTAAAATCAAGATGTTTTGCAGCCATCATAATAGTGCCTGTAAAAATGGCAGCAGCTACTAACATCGAGTTGAGCGGCAGTAAAAAAACTGATCGTAAACGTTTATATTTTTCAGAATCTTCTGCTTGATATAAAAGTACGATGTTCATAATAATTGCAAATATAAGTAGTAAAATTCCGATTGAGTGGATGTTGACACCCATCGCGTACATTTGTTCCATTATACAGACTCCGGATTTATAAACTCTACACCATTTTTTAATTTTTCAAATAAAGCAGTATCGTTAAAACTTTCAACTACTGCATCCGAAAATACAATCTTCTCTAGCTCTATTATACCCATTTGTTCATTGTATGCATCTTCACGAAACGCCTGTGCATATCCTGTATCTGTTTCGTGTACGATCACACTATGAAGTTTTACCTCTTTTTCACCATTTTTTGTTTTGGTTAATCCAAACAACTTATCTATAAGAAAAAAGATAATACGGGAAAACTGTTCAGCTGAAGGTGAAAGAGGAAGCTCTACCCAACGATCTGAGTGTTTTTTCATGTCAGCTATATACTCGGGATTATCGCCGCTCCATAAAGTGATCGCGTGGTCAAAGGACTCTACAAGGTCTTTTATGTTTTGTTTCATCAAACCAAAATCATATACCATTTGTCCGTTATCCAAATAGTTTGATTCAAATAAAACTTCAACTTTATAAGAGTGTCCATGTACCGAACTGCGACATTTCACACTTGAACATCCGCGAACAATATGTGCGTTTTCAAATTTGAATAGTTTACGGATAATCATTCTTTTACACCTTCTAAATTCAATGCTTTAGCGCTTTATTAAGAGGACTCAGACCGAAAGGAGGATTTGCTCTTCTTAATAAAGTGATAAAGCAGTTAAAACTACACACCCTTATTTTCATCCCAGATACGGATGTGCAGCCTATCACTAAAATTATAACCTTTATTTTTGCAGTACTCAATTAAGGCAAGAGTATTTTTCTCTACATCTGCTTTATTTCCACCCAAAGGCATACAATAAACATCTGTTTGAGGAGCATGTTCAATGATCTGCTCTATCTCATCATCCAAAGCCATATTGATCGAATCTTCATCGATAGAGAACTTAAAAAAAGCATCTCTCGAATATGTAGCAATTGAGTTAATAACACCGCCACGCACCCTTTTAGAGAGTGGTTCAGCAGAGTTTTCCAACTTAACAGAGAGTGCAAATACACACTTTTTGTAAACCGGATATTTTTCAAAATCAACCGCTATCGTCCCATTTGTTTCAAATGTAATACGATGATTGTTTGCTACCAGTTTTTCCAAAAACTCTACAAAAATTTCATCATTTGCATAGATCAAAGGCTCTCCGCCCGTTAGTACTACATCGACACCCTGAGGCAAATCATAAAGGTCAAATATATTCAAAAGTTGCTGTGCCGAATCTATTGCGATCCAAGCATGGGAGAAATGTTCTTTATTGACGGCATAAACAGTGTCACACCCTAATACCTCTGTACCATCTTCGGCAACCTCTTTACATCCAAACCCTTCACACTTCATATTGCATCCGCCAAAACGGAAAAAAAGGCTAGGAGTACCAAGGTAGCGACCCTCCCCTTGGATGGAGTAAAAATGTTCAACGAGGTATAACATTATCCACCTGTCTCATAAAATGCGCGAGTTGAGACTTCATCATCCTCTCCACCCCAGCGGTTTTTCTCAGGTTTGTTTTTCACAACCTCTTTAAGAACGAGTGCAGCACCTTTAATATCGCCACGCTTTACAAACTCTGCAATGCTCATCGCTTCATCAAAATACAAGCAAGGGATCAAATGCCCTTCAGCAGTTAAACGGATACGATTACACTTTTTACAAAAGTCATCTTCATACGGTTCGATGATTCCAAACTCATACCCATCTTCAAGTTTATAGTAGTGTGATGGTGAATGACCGTCAAACCCTTCATCTTCAAAACTGTATTTTTCTTTGATAATACTCAACAGTTCTGGAGATTTTAAACCTTGAATATCTTCTTGGGCATGTTTATTTTCCATATATTCAATGAAACGAATAGTCATATTGCGGTCTTTACAATACTCTAACAAATCTAAAATCTCATCAGAGTTGATCCCTTTCATAGGAACCATATTTACTTTTACTTTCAAACCTACTTTTAACGCTTCGTCGACACCGTCTAACACATTTTTCAGTACATCTTTTTGTGCTATCTCTTGAGCCACTTCAGGTTTGAGTGAATCAATACTTACATTGATGCGCTTGAGCCCTGCATCTTTAAGTTTTTGTGCAGCCCCTTTTAATAAAAAGGCGTTTGTTGTCATAGCAAGATCGATATCAGGTTTATAATCATAGATCATCTTAATGAATTTATCCAGATCCTCACGTAAAAGTGGTTCACCACCTGTGATACGGATCTTTTTTACACCCTCATCTATTGCAACTCGTAAGAACTCAAAAAGTTCTTCAAATGTTAAAAGGTTCTCTTTTGGCACCCATGAAAAGGGTTTTTCCGGCATACAGTAGTTACATCTGAAATTACATCTTTCAGTAACCGATACACGGATATAATCAACTACTCTATCATAGCTATCTACTAGCATTTACTTTGTCCTAAAATAATATATTTATTGCTTAACTTCTATTTCGATTGTACCACACACTATATCATGCAGTGCTTTTCTATCTTTTCTATAAAAAGGAGTTAATAATCCTAAAAGGATTGTCGCAGAGAATAAAAACATCACAAATCTACATACAGCCCTAAAAAAAGAGATATTCTCATGTGTTTTATCATCAACAACTTTAATCAAATATGCTCTTTTCCCGGGTGTCTGTCCAAACTTAGCAACAAGTACTGCATAGATCACGCCGTAGATCGACACGGCAATAAAAGGTGCCAACTGAGAAGCTTGGAATTCCTCTTTTGAACCTATTACAACATATGCTATAAAGTAAAGTATAGGTGCATAGATCATAAACATATCAACGATTAATGCTTTGACCTTGTCGGAGTATTTTGCATAATTGAGTTGCTTTTTCTCTTGTTTGTTTTGCTGATTTTTTTTCTGTTTTTTTAGATCTCTAAATCTCATGCGCGCATTATAGCAAAAGCTAACTTGCAGAATGTAAAGTCGATTTTAAAATTTAAAATGGATTATGAAGAAGGAAGAAAATCTGCCCCTAAAAAGGGGCAAGCTTCAGTGACCTGAGCGGTCGAAGCGAAGCAAGATGAGCTTAGCTCATTTTGCTATTAGATTAATGTAAGTCTCTCCAGATAGCTTTTTTCCAAAGAATAGCGAAGATTGCAAAGATAATGATGTAGATCATTACGTTTTTACCAACCTCTTCTCTTTCAACACGTTTTGCATCTCCAGAGTCTTCAAGATACTCGATAACTTTCTCCATTGCGTGTTCATTTACACCAACACGTGGCATTGCAGTACCTTTTAGGTAGTTTTGTGGGTTTTCTACAAATGTTTCAATGTAGTGTGCACCACGTGAACGGATATAGATACTTAAATCCGGTGGTAATTTACCCATATATGCTTTTAAGCTGTCTTGGTAGTCAAGTACCTGAGTTTTGTATTTTAACTCATCTTGCTCTTTTTTGAACACTGGAGTTTTACCCATTTGTGTCCAACCTGCATAGTGGTTTGCATGACATCTACCACAAGCTAATTCATATGCTTGCTCAGCAGTCAAGTCCTCTTTTTTCACTGCCACAGATTGTAAATATGCAACCATATCAGCTACTTCTTTATCTAAATCACCCCCAGCTCCATAAAACGGTACCATTGGGTGCATTTGACCTTTTTCGGCATCAAACTTATGCTCAACAATTAAAGCATGAGCAGGATTTTTAATAAGTGATGCAAGAAATTTAGCATCATATACCGCACCTGCATTTGATAAATCAGGTGGGTTTACACCATAACTCTGAGCTGCAGTTACAGGATCCATAGGTGCCGGCATACCAGCTACTTCCATAGAGTGACATCCAAGACATGCACCCGCACCCATTACAAGCTCTTGCCCGTTTGTTACGTTTGCATCCGTTAAGTTTACATCTGCTAAATCTTCATATGCAAACCCTTCACTCTCGATATGCTTATGCATTTGAGAGTGTGCGAACGGCTCAACTAAGTAGTAAGTTACAAGAGTAAAGAATACTACAACTGCTAATATTTTAAGTTCTTTCATCATATTCTCCTATAACTCTTTCTCTTTTTTTGTAATAAACGGTAAAGCTATCCACAATACAATAAATGTGATTGCCGCAACTAAACCGATAGTACTAAAGATACCTTCTGGCGGTAGTTTACCCATTGCAGTAAGAACGATCATATCTACAAGCATTACCCAGAACCAAATGTTAAATAATCCTCTGCGACTTGCAGGAACAGCATTTGGACTTCTGTCTAAGAACGGTAATAAGAAGAAAATAACCTGTGCAAAACCAAACGCGATTAGACCCGGATCTGTCGGGAACGGACGTAAAATCTCATATGACCATAAGAAATACCACTCAGGGTAGATGTGTGCCGGAGTTTTTAATCCATCTGCAGGGTCAAAGTTTACAGGGTCCATAGCAAAGTCATAATGGAAGAACACTAAGTAAAAGAAAAATACTAAGTAAATTCCAACTACCATCATATCTTTAGACATAAAGTCGTTAGCAAACGCGATAACTTTTGAACCGGCTTTGTCACCAGCTTTATATTTTGCAGCTTCTGCTTCAAAATCAAGTTCTTCACCGTCTTGGTTGTTAA
The DNA here is from genome assembly GCF_030577135.1 of Sulfurimonas sp. hsl 1-7. Classification (NCBI taxonomy): domain Bacteria; kingdom Pseudomonadati; phylum Campylobacterota; class Epsilonproteobacteria; order Campylobacterales; family Sulfurimonadaceae; genus Sulfurimonas; species Sulfurimonas microaerophilic. The sequence continues at coordinate 200,120 of NZ_JAUIRR010000003.1, forward strand.
CGTGAGGGATACGAAGCGCAGCAAAGTGAAGACCGATAAGAGCTAAAATTGCCAATGGTAATAAAAGTACGTGTAACATGAAGAAACGGTTTAAGAACGCTTGTGCAGGTACATAATCCCCACGAATCCATTCAACTAAACCATCAGCATGTAATGAACCACCTGCAAAAAGATTAGTAATAACCATACCAGCCCAGTAAGACATTTGTCCCCATGGAAGCATATAACCTGAGAACGCCTCAGCAGAGAAAGTTACGAACAATAACATACCTGAGATCCAGATCATCTCACGACCCTTCTTGTAAGAACCGTAGTAGATACCTGTAAACATGTGGATATAGATGATTAAAAATACTACCGATGCAGCAACACCGTGTACATGTCTCCATAACCAACCAAACTCAACCTCGTTCATGATAGTGTAGTTTACACTGTCAAATGCAGTTGCAACATTTGGTTGATAATACATAAGCAAGAAGATACCAGATACTAACAGTAAACCAAAAGTCACCGCAAGGATCATACCCATTGCCCATAAAAAGTTAATATTTTTCGGAATCCAATATTCCGTAGCCATTACACGACGAACAGCATCTACTGCTAAACGTTGGTTTAACCAGTCGTGTAGGCTTTTTGCTTTTGTAAAATGTGCCATTTTCTCCCCTTAAATTACAGCGTTACGCCATTGGCTTTCATATTTTGATACTCTGGTCCTTCTTCACCAAGTACAAGTGTGTTACCTTCTACTTTAAATGGAGGAATATCAAGACCACGCGGTGGTGGAGCTTTTGTAACATCACCTGAATAATCATACGTACCACCGTGACATGCACAAAGGAAAGATTTATCATCTGGATTGTAACTTGGGATACAACCAAGGTGTGTACAAAGACCTAGGTTTACTAAGTACCCCTCTCCATTGATCATAATGCTACGAGCTTTTTGTTTCTCTGTTAGTTTTGCCAACATATCTGCCGTATATTTTAAAACGAAGATTGGCTTACCACGCCATTTCTCTGTTACTAGCTCATTTTCTTTGTATGCTGACATATCAAGTGTTGTAAAACCAGCTGCTTTTACACTCGGAAGTGGATCCCAACTTTTTTTCATTGCATAAAGCGATGCAACAGCGCCAACTCCCGCAACAGCACCGAATGCTTTTCCCATAAAACCTCTACGGCTACTATCTTTCATATTTTCGCTCACTTTCTTGTGAATTTTCAAATCTTATTATATACCAAATAAGTTTTAATTATTTATAAAATTAAGTTTTCTTTTAGAAAACCTGCAAACTTGTTGCAATCGGAAGCGATTTTACCATAATTTATCTCATTTATGTGATGAATTATCTCATTTAACTTATTTTTGTCGTAGCCTATTACGATTGGTATATTTAGCTCCTCAAACTTCTCGTTAAAATCCTCAGGATAATCAGCTCGTTGTATGTATACAGGCTTTCCTCCGGCAGCTAAAGACTCTAGTACAGCTTGTGGAGAAGCAGTGATAAGGATCTCACTTTGCATAATCATCTCATCATATTCATCAAACTCGAAACAGTTTTTAAAAGTTTCTTGCAATTCATCTTCGTAATCTAAGAAGTAGTAGTATCCAAGTTGCAGATGGGGATTTAAATCTTTAACGAAACTTAACTGATTCATCAAATCTTTTTCATAATCATCGTCCCCGAAGAAGTAAGAGATTTTTACCGATTTCTCTTTTTCTTCAAAATATTTTTGAGCAATAACTATCTCATCAGCTTTCATCACATAGAGTTTAGAGAAGAAATTCTTCATATCTTCAAGCATGATCGGGTTGACTTCTGCCGAATCGAGTATCAGCTGGTCACCTTTTTGCGCAATGTTTGCTATGTTTCTGACAACATCGATCCCTACGGCTTTATCTATTCCAAAATTTCTTGCTTCTTGTGCTATTCTAAAATCACTGCATAAAAGAGTAATGTCACTATCTAAACAGCTAAGAACCGCAGCAGCTCTGCGGAATCTGTCGAGCCCTATTCTATGACCCGTATGCACATAATAGTACGTCTTCATGTTTCTATCTCGCTTCCATTATATATAGATACGAAATATTACACTTTATAGTTTAATCTAATATTTTATAGAGAGGTAAAAGTCTAGATCAAAGTTTCCATCTTCTGTAAGATACTTATTTTGTCTATAGATTGCATAAGGGGGTTTTGTAGTTGTCTCATACTCATTTCTCGGTAACCATTCGAGGTAGAGCCATTGAATAAAACGCAGGAGATCACCACATGCACCCTCTAAAGTAAACTTTGCATAGACGCCGCTTGCTATAGTAAACTTAGGCAATCTGTTGTTTTCAAGTACTTTATTTTCCTTGTCAACTACACAAGCAACATACTGACAATCTTCAAGTGATGTAATAGAAGGGTTGTCGTGAAACAGACTTATCTGTTGATGTTCTTCAAGCTGGTTTGTATAGATCCATGTTTGGATCTTCTGCCAGGTCTGACGGATTGCATCGTTGTACCCTTGATGACGTATGTAGTATGCCTGCATCTCCGGCATCTTTACTATTTGAGGTTCAAGGTGATCAAAATTATCCAAAGTGATGATCGAATTTCTGATTTTTAAAGAGTGATCGACAATTTTATTGGAGTACTCCAGGTATCCACCTTTTCTCCACACTTTTGGCGTCATTGAAAAACGCTCTTTAAAAGCACGTATAAATGAAGTTTGAGAGGAATATCCGCACGCATTGGCTACTTCAGAGATCGTAGAGTATCTGTTTGTAAGCAAAAGGTTAGAAGCTTTTTGAAGACGAATCGACTTGATCGTCTCATAGATGTTTCGATCAAACACCTCTTTAAAAATTTTATGCATATAGAACTTAGAGATTCCATAATTTTTTGCAAGTTCATCCATGTTTATATCTGTATCAATATTTGTATAGATGTAAAACATTATATCGTTGGTAATTTTTATCTTCTGCTCAAGCGTTTCTCTCTTCATGGAAACTATTCTAACAATAAAGAGTAACAAAGAGAACAAAAACAGATAATTTTAAAACAAAATGACGCAAGAGGATAAACTCGTTACACAAAGTGAGCATCTGCTAACACTTTGCTAACACATCTGTGTCATACTACCACCATCAAAATAAGGAGTCACAAATGAAAAAGACACTATTAACGCTAGCTTTGCTAGGTGGTTTAACATTAAGTTTTGCAGAAGATGTTGTAGTAGATGACACTACTACGATTGATGAGCAAATTACAGAGATTCAAACAGCACCTGAGCAAGAGCGTGTGAGACTTATGAACCAGTTTAAGTTACGTATTGCAAACATGAATCAAGAACAAAGAGAAGAAGCACTCTCACAACTACAACAAAGAATGCGTACAAACTCTGAAGAACAAACAGATGCACAACAAGAGATGCAGATGCAACAAGCTCAGGAGATGTTAAAAATTCAGAACATGAATCAAAACCGTATCGGAAATCAGTACCGCCAACAGATGCCGGACAATATGACGCCAACAAGTAATCCTACAAATATGATGGGTGGCCGTTAAGTCTATGCAACCAAACAGAGTCGCCTTTGGGCGACCTACTCAAAAGGAGCAAAATTGAAAAAAATATTCTCATTATCTCTATTATTATTTTTAACAAGTGGCCTGTATGCACTTGATTCCGATATGGATGGGGTAAGTGATGCTAAAGACAAATGTCCAAATACACCTTTTACAGATCTTGTAGATATCAACGGTTGTAGTAAAAGTTCCGTTATTCCCGATTACCACTATGATGTTATAGTTGGACTCAGCTATACAAACTCAGACTATACTACTATAAATAAGACAGACACTCTTGCAACTACTTTTCAAGCTGATTACTACTATAAAAATTTCTCATTCCAAGCTTCGACATCTTTATTTACAACGCAAGCTGACGGATATAGCGAGAGTGGATTAAACGATTCGTTTATTGGTGCAGCCTATCAGATAGTACCGACTTCACCACTTACGATCCGATTTTCAGCAGGGGTTATACTGCCGACTTACGATACATCATTAAACAATAACAACACAGACTACATGGCAGGTATTAACTTCAGCTACAAAATAGATAAATATAATCTTTTTGGCGGCTATACATATACAATGATCAACGATGATGATTACAGTGATGCTACACTCAATGTGACATACCAAGATACAAATGGTTACAGTGCCGGTGTTGGATATAATGTTACAAGTAAGTTATACCTAAGCGGTGCATACAATATTAGTGACAGTATCTATGTGGGTGCAGAAGATATTAAAACTGCATCGCTCTACGGATACTACAGTATAGACAAAAACTGGTTCTCAACTTTTTCGTATGCTTACGGGATTAGCGACAGTGCGAGTCAAAGCTATCTTGCTGTAAAACTGGGATACTTTTTTTAGGCTAAAGATTATGAAAAAAAATATACTGCTCCTTGAAGATGACAGAGAACTGGCATCTACCCTTGCCGAACTGCTTGAGGAGAACGGATACAGTGTTGAGCTTGTTCATAACGGCAACGATGCAATCGATGCCAGTTATGATAACAAGTACGAACTCTATGTCTTCGATATCAATGTCCCGGATATGAACGGACTTGAATTGCTAGAAAGTTTACGCAATGCAGACGATACTACACCGACTATATTTATCAGTGCAATGATTGATCTAAACTCTATCTCGAAAGCTTTTGAGATTGGAGCGGATGATTATCTGAAAAAGCCGTTTTTCCCAGAAGAGCTTCTCATAAGAGTCAAAGCAAAACTTGCACAAACCACTAAAGCTATTTCGTACAAAAATTTAAAATTTTTCCCGGATACGAAAACACTTTACAAAGATGATACAATTGTACAACTAGGTGAGGTGCAGGAGAGATTATGTGATCTCTTTATGCACAACATAGGCTCGGTGATTGATAAAACAATCCTGCTCGATCAACTGACACAGCCGTCCGATACGGCTTTGCGGGTAGCGTTAAACAAACTCAAACAAACAACGGGCTTAGCTATAAAAAATATTCGCGGGGTGGGATACATAGTTGAAAAAAGTTGAACTCAAAGCACTTATTAGAAGTTTTTTACTCTTTTTTCTCTCGATCACAACCCTCCTTGGCGCACTTTTTTTCTTTGAATACAAAAAAGATATCACCGTACTTGACGAAACTATCTTGTCTGAGATGAAGGTGTGCAGCTTTAATCTTCAATGCACAAAATATCAATTCGATTTTGCACCGCTCAAAGAGGAGCAGCTCTATAAACTTCACAAAGAGGATGATAAGCTCAGCTCCTACTTCCTCATTCCCGGTTCACAAAAAAATGCTCTGAAAATTTATCTGCAAAAAAGTAAATATGAAAAAGAACTTGAAAATTTAAAAAACAAACTTTTACTGGAGTTTTTCTTCGTAGTGATCATAGTACTGTTACTCTCTCTTCTTTTTGCTTTTTACACTTTGGCACCGCTAAGAGATGCTCTCAAACTGACAGAGGAGTTTGTAAAAGATATACTCCATGACTTTAACACACCCCTCTCAACACTCAGACTCAACACCTCTATGTTAAAAAGCGAGTTTGGTGAGTCAAAGAAGATTACACGTATAGAAAATGCGGTACAAAACATTTTGAACCTGCAGGCAAATCTGCGTGCATACCTAAAAAGTCACTCTAGCCAAAAAGAGGTTTTTGACCTAAAAGAGGTTGTAGAGGAGAGAATAGCAATGCTCGAAAACAATTTTTCGACAATCCGTTTTTATCCCTCACTCACAACCCAACAGCTCAACACCCATAAAGACTCTTTTGTGCGCATTGTAGACAACCTCCTCTCAAACGCTGCAAAATACAACAAAGAAAACGGAGAGGTATTTGTCACTTATGAAAAAGGTGTTTTAACCTTCAAAGACACCGGGCAAGGGATAAAAAATCCGGATAAGATATTTGACAGATTTTATAAAGAGCATGAACGAGGGATAGGGATAGGTCTGCATATTGTCAATAAATTATCCCAAGAATTAGGTATGGAGATCGAGATAGAAAGTGAGCTCAATAAAGGGACAACTTTTAGACTCAATTTAACCAAACTGCTTGCCAAAGATAATTAATAAAAACAAAATTAAATATTTTTATGCTACACTCAAAAACTTTAAATGTTTTAGGAGAGCAATATGAAACCCTTAAAATTTCAAGGAAGCGGCTTTGAGTACTTCAAAATATGGATAGTAAACCTTGTACTTATTGTCCTGACATTAGGGCTTTACTACCCTTGGGCAAAGGTAAGACGCAACAGATACTTTTACGGAAATTCTGTTTTAGGAGATCGTAATTTCGAATACCATGCAGTAGGAAAACAACTCTTTTTCAGCTACCTTATAGCACTGGTACTCTTCATCATCTACGTCATCTTTACCAAATTTTTTCCACCTGCAGCAGCCTTATTTCTTCTTGGTCTGTTTGTTTTGATCCCTTGGGTGATCGTTAAAAGTATGATGTTCAATCTCAAAATGACAAGCTTCTCAAACGTCCGTTTTAGTTTTGAGAAAAACTTCTCGGATGCTTATTTGAACTTTTTACTCTACCCTATGGGGCTCTATATTGGTTTTATCTTTGTTATGTTTGCAGTTGGTTTATTGTTTGCACTCCATATAGCTGTTGGTCTTATAGGACTTGTCGGTATTTTCTTTTTTATGATCTACGCAATCGCATTTTTGAAAAAAAGAAATTCGGAGTTTTACATAAATAACGCGAGTTACGGACAAGGAAAATTTTCCACTACTATTGAGCTCAAAGAGTTTATGAAAATCACTGCAAAAACTCTGGGTATAGGCCTCGCACTTACCATTGCTCTTTTTCTTGCTGTAGGTGTATTTACTGCAACATTTATAGGTGTAGAGACTATGCAGGAGATATCAGCAAGCATGAAACAAAACGGTGATCCGCAAAACTCCGGAGTTATTGTGGCTTTAATCGGTGCCATTTACGGAGGAATGATACTTGTAATGGTTGCTACGATGGCGTACTCATTTGCCGCAAACCGTGAATATATTTATAAGAACACTCTTTTTGATGAGAGTATCGGTTTTTCATCTACACTCAAAGCTTTACCGTTTATGTGGGTAACGGTTTCAAACTTTTTTCTTATCCTTCTTACGTTAGGATTTGGAGCGCCTTGGGCAAAGGTGAGAATCGCAAAAATAGTACTTGCTAATACCTATGTAGACACGTCAACAGGGTTTGATAAATATATCTCAGAGAACCAGACACAGACATCTTCACTCGGAGATCAGATAGGTGATGCGTTCGATATTGATGTTGGTTTAGGTTTCTAGGAAGATGCAACTAAATGGTTACTGGTATGCAAAAGATAGCGCTACGCAACATAGCGCTATCTTACAAACAGATGCAGAAAACTACACACTCATTATAGATGAAAAAGTGCACTACAGCGGTCTGATTGAGCACTTAAAACTCGATGACAGACTGGGGAATATTACAAGAAAAATCACTCTTGAAGATGGTTCCATATTTACCTGTGATCAACACGATCTTATAGATACCCTTTTTACAAAACATAAAAGAGCAAACCGTCTTTTGCATTCACTAGAATCGAATCTCCATTGGGTATTAATCTCTATCGTGATCCTTATCGTAAGTATTTATATATTTGTAGATAAAGGTATACCCTACTTTAGCGAGAAAATAGCTTACGCCCTGCCGCTGAAAACAAACGAAGTTTTAAGTGAACATACGATGGATGCTCTTGATAAGTACCTTTTTAAACCCTCAAAAATCTCATTAGCGCAGCAAGAAGATATTCGTAAACATTTCCAAACCGACCTGCTTCCGAATTTGCCAGAAAAAGAGCACTTTAACTATCACCTCAACTTCCGGCTTTTACAAGATGGAAACCTTTCTATTCCAAATGCGATGGCGCTACCCTCCGGTGAGATTATACTTACCGATAAATTTGTTGAGCTGTGCAGCAGTGATGAGGAGCTTGATTCCATCATATATCATGAAGTGGGACACATTGTACACAGGGATTCGCTCAAGATGCTAATCGAGGGTACTTTTATCTCTGTGAGCGTAATGGTTGCTTTGGGTGATCTTAACGGTTTTGCGGATATGGGAGTGGGGCTTGGTTCAATGCTTCTAAATCTTCAGTATTCACGGGAACATGAGAGTGATGCCGATCGCTTTGCCTTTGACCTGATGCTCAAAAACCGCATCGATCCGATCGCCTTTGCTACTATTATGAAGAGAATGAACTGCTATCTTACTAAAAGGATGCAAAGTCTTAAAGAGGAGCACTTTAGCGAGTATATTTCAACACACCCGCAAACAAAAGAGAGGATAGAGACAGCAAAACGTTACAGCGACTGCTTTAAAGAGGGACTTACCCAGTGTAGGTAACTCTACTCTCTTATAAACTCCAAAATAGTTTCAAAATGTCTGTCAATATCTAAAAAGCCGTGATCACCGCCATCTTCGATGATCATCTTTGCTCCTGAGAGTTTTTGTTCAGCCTCTTTATAGTCCAACACCTCATCCCCTTTTCTTGCCAGAAGAAAATAGTTCTCTTTGTTGTTCACCTCTACGCTGAATTTTTTCAAACTCTCAACCTGCTCTTCGTCCCAGCTAAACGAACAGTTGCCGTTATAAAAACTTGCATTGTTTCCCAGCACTTTTTTAAGTGTTACATAGGGTTTGATCGAAGGGTTGATGAGAACTGCTTTGAGGTTGTACTTTTCACTCAGATAGATCGTATAGTAGCCGCCAAGCGATGAGCCCATTAAAGTGATCTCCTCATCTTTGCACACCTCTATAATCTCCTCTAAAGTTGAGATCGCAAGTTCCGGGATAAACGAAAGTGAAGGTGCTAAGAACTTTTCACCTTTACTTCTAAAATACTCTCTAAACAATCTGGACTTACCGCCCTGCCCGCTGCTTCCAAAACCGTGTATATACAAAATCATTCTGCTCAATCCTTTTATAAACTTGCTATCGAATCTAAAATCAGATCAGGAATTATACCTTTTTGCAGATCAGACTCATGAAACTTACCTGTTCTCACAAGTGCTGCTTGCAAGCCCGCATTTTGTGCACCGTGTATATCACCCTCGATGTCATCGCCGATCATTATACATTCAGACGGATTTACCCCTAAAGATTGGCAGGCAAGTTCATAAAACTCTTTGGACGGCTTGCCTAACACCTCTGCTTTTTGCCCGCTGGCATACTCCAAAGCACTCACAAAACACCCAGCATCCATACTCAGTTCATTATCACTATCTTTAAAATAGCGATTGTTTGCCACAGCTACAAGCTTTGCCCCTTTGAGCAAAGTACGAAAAGCATGATTGAGGTTTTCATAGCTGAAGTTGTGTTGCGCATCACCGACAACTACATATTTTTTCTCGTAGTTTTTCAGTGAGTCAAAAAATCCCATTACGTTGTCGGTAAGAAGAAAGTCGGCATTGCTTTTTTGCTCTTCTAAAAACATCTTCGTCATATCGAGTGCCGTTATTACATCTTCTGTATCTATTTCAAACCCAAGTCCGCGCAGTTTTTCTACAACCTGCGGACCTGTTTTTTGTGTCGTATTTGTAAGAAAACGGATCGGATAGTTCTGTTTTATCCTTTTCACGGCTTCAATGGCACCCTCGATCGGCTCATTACCGACATACAATACCCCGCCGATATCGCATAAAATCGCTTTTATATTCTCTGCTAACATCCTTTCCCCTTTATAGAGAAATATGTTTTATTCTAACATATGAACAAATGAATAGATGCTTAAATTATTGGCACATAGATCTCTGTACGAAGATCTTCTTCCTGTAGAGTTGTTGGATCAAGGTTCATATATTTTTGTACTTGTGGTTCATCGCGTAAAGCTATGCCGTTTGTTACAATCCATGTCCCTATCTCTGCAAAAGTCTCCCCAAGCTTTGCATAAGCTCCTTTATGCGTAAATACGGCATATTTTCCCCCTGCAATCTGCTTATGTGCTATCTCGCCTTCAATATTCGGTAATTTTTCTTTAAACTCCACGCAGGCGTCATAGCGTAAATTTTCAGCCTCGATCACATTTGGATTGTCATGAGAGATCCCGTATCTTATTGCTACATCTAAAAAAAGATTATGCTTTGTTATATACTCTACCATCTTTTTCCAAGCTGTGTCTGCGGAACTCATATACTCGCCTCTTGCTCTCACAAAAAGAACATTTATAGGTTCTGTTTCAACTATTTTTGGTGTTACCATTACCGCTCCTTTTTTTATCTCTAGTTTTTTAGCAAACTCCCTTGGAGTAAACCCAAACCGTTTTTTAAACGCTTTTGAAAAAGAGGCGTTAGTTTCATAACCGCTTTCCATAGCTATCTGAGTAATGTTTTTATCCATCTTAAATTTTACAATTGTACTCTGCAGACGAATTTTTCGTATGTAGTCGCCTACATTCTCACCCATGACAGATTTAAAAATTCTATGAAAATGATATTTTGAAAACCCTGCGACAGTCGACAACTCTTCAAGTGTAAGGTTTTCAGCGTAATTTTTTTCAATGAAAAAAACCACTTTATATACACTGCGTATGTAACTCTCCTGAGTTGTCATTGACTCTCCTCTTTTTAAAAGCTAGCGGTATTATAGGAGATATGAAAAACGAAAACTACTCCCCTGTTGCTAAGTTTAAAAGATTAGAATTTCCATCTTTTTTTTCGCTTATCTGTGTATGCCCACCACACTTTCGGCTCGGCACCCTCCATAAAGTCTGTGATTGACATAAAGACATCGAGTACGCACGGATCTTGTCTGGAAGCTTTTTGTTCACACAAAAGATCGTAAAGCTTCTTAGGATCTTTTCCCTTAAGATCATCGGGAGTTTTTATGCCGATAGATTCGAGTTCTTTGGCAATTGAAGTACCGATATTTGGCAAATCGGTTAATTTTTTTGTTTTTTCTCTGACTACTTTTACAGGGTTCATGCCGACTCCATAATATTATAAGTACTTCTCTATAAGCTCCCCTTTTTATTTTAACGGCTGAAATATGCTACAACAGAAGCTTTTGCTATTGTATGTGCATTTACCATATATCCCACAAGCGCAGGTGATGCATCTGCTTTAACTCCCAGTGTGTCTACATCTAAAGCATATATCGTAATTACATACTGATGAGAACCGTGACCTACAGGTGGACATGCACCGCCAAAACCGCTTACACCGTAATCTGTTTTTATTTGAAGTGCACCTTTTGGCATAAGGTCTAAAGCTACATTACCGCTGTTTTGTTTTAAACTTGTTAGATCTTTAGGGATGTCCACAACGATCCAGTGCCACCATCCGCTGCCTGTTGGAGCATCCTTGTCATACATCATGATCGCAAAACTTTTTGTCCCTTTAGGGGCATTTTCCCAGTTCAGTGACGGAGAAATATTTTTTCCCGTACATCCAAAACCGTTAAAAACCTGTGCATTACTCAACTGTCCGCTAAACTCATCGCTATGAAGTGTAAAACCTTCTGCAAATGCGAAAGAAACACTCACTAGTAGCATTAAGATAATTTTTTTCATCGTAACTCCTTATATTTAGTTATTGTATACAAATTTAACTATGAGGTTTTGTAAACGGGATCAAAAAAGGTACTTTTTTCTGGTAATCCCTATACTCATTTCCAAAGGTTTTCACTAAACTTTTCTCTTCTAGATAAAGCCCTATGACGGCATAAACAGTAAAGCCGACACTCATTAAAAGATGCCCGTAACTCATGCTCGGAGTTGCCCAAAGCCCTATGAGTGTTCCAAGCTGTACTGGATGACGGACATATTTATAAAAAAACTTTGTTTGAAAACAGCTCTCTGGTTCGGGAATAGATTTAAAAACCCTATACCCCTGATGGAGTCCGAAAAGCTCAAAATGATCGATCAAAAAGGTAGATATGAAAGCAAAAAACCATCCAAACAAATAAACAGCCGTCAAAAACCAAAAGAAAAAACCTTCGTTAAAATCCCATATTAAAATATCTATAGGGTGCCAAAAATAGATGAGTAAAAACAGACAGATTGCCGAAGCCACCCCGTAAAGTGATGTTTTAAAAGAGTGAGGAAATTTTGCCAGAATCTTTTCTTTGAAAAAATCTCTCGCCATTAATGAGTGTTGCAATCCAAACAGAAGTAACAATCCGACATCAAACATTACTGCATACCATACAGATGAATCGATACCGATATCTATATAGTGAGGGAGAAAACCCCACGGATAGACCCACAAGATCAAAAGAGACAAGGTCGCTATTGAAAAAAGATAGCTAAATATAGAAAAACCAAAAAGTAAATATCGTTTCAAGCAACCACCTTTTAAATATACTATTCACTTACAATAATAACACACTAAGTGTAACAAGTTTATAGGCTTTTAATCACTCTTGCACTACAATGATTGCTCGTAAAAAGGAGTGGCAGTGGATTTTACAAAATTTAAAAAGGCAAAAGTTTTTCAAAGAGGCAGAGGCGGTAGAGATGCTGCACATTTAGCAGACGAAAAACTTTATCATGAACTTTTAGAGCGTCATACAGAGATAGAGCGCACAACCACAGAACTAGAAAATGGGATCGAGACAATTACCCGAATCCCCTCTAAAGATGAAAACCTCATAAAAATACTCCAAGAACATGCCATGGGGATGAAAAAAAGGTTTGATGGTAATCGAGCTATTCGTTCATGGGACCCGCTCTTTATTGAGCTTTTTGATCACAGAGAGCAGATACAAATGAACTCTACTATGCTTGATGACGGGATCAAAGTGACACTCACTGCAGATGATGAGAAGATTTGTGAACTGATAAAACGCCATGATGAAACGCTCCATGCTTTTGTAAACTACGGCTTTAAAGCTGCTAGACACGAAAGCCCTTACCGTCCTATCGAAGATAACTAAAAACGGGTTTTCAACATTTACAAATATGTCTATACTGCTCTAGTCGTATCTCGTTTTTCTTCGGGTCTTTTCTGATTGCCTCAGGCAAACCTCTTGCCCAAGATGGCGAAGGGGAGTAAAGAATTGTGAGTTCAAGCATCTTATTATCTAATTCAATTTTTTGCATTTCTCGAGAGCGCAAGTCAAACTTAGTCTTTGTTGCTTTTTGAAAAAGTTCGGCTACAAAACGTCCTGAGAAAAAAAGGCGAATCATTTTGTGTTTGTTCTGTTTTAGAAGTGTCAATACATCGAGCAGAACAATGTTGTAAAGATCACCGTCACTTGCCCCACACCCTTTTGCACGGCTGCACTCTTCGATCGTATCGAAAATCCCAATCTCATTTTCTAAGAAAAAGTTTTGTCTCTCCTCTTTTGTGCTTAACGGCTGTTCACATTTACAACTCTGTTCCAGTATGTTCCAAAAGGCATTATATCGACTGCCGTAATACCAATCTACATCCCCTTCCTGGAACTCTTTTTTTGCAAAACGAGCAGGAGGAGTATTACCGACGATCAGTGTTTTTGCCTCTGCAATGTTGAAAGGCTCATATGGGTGTTTAGTATGACAGAATGTATGGACTTCACTTTTTCTATAAACTTTTTGCATCTCTATTTAAAACACTTTTAACTTTTATATACACAAATACGGTTTCTTCCGCTTCTTTTGGCTTCATACAATGCTTCATCTGCATTTTTAAATAGTTCTTCAAAACTGTTAATCTCTTTAGAGATATAACTAATGCCGAAGCTAGATGTAACCTTGATCTCTTTTTCTTCATAAAAGACGGTTTGTTCTTCAATGGCTTTACGAAATCTCTCAACTATTTTCAAAACGTTATCTTCATTTGTATTTGTAAAAACAATACAAAACTCTTCACCACCTATTCTTCCAATCAAGTCCGTTTCTCTAAAATTTTCCTTTGCTAATTTAGCGATCATTTGTAAAACTTTGTCACCCGCATCATGTCCGTAAGTATCGTTTACTTTTTTAAAAAAATCTACATCAAACATCGTTAAGCCCAGAAAACTGTTTTGACTCTTGACTATATCAAAATGGTAAGCCATCTGTTCATTTACAAAACGGCGGTTATAAAGATTTGTCAGAGGGTCTATGTGTGCCAAATGTTTCAACTTGTTATTCATAATAGAGATGTTTTTGAGTTGTTTGTCACTCTCATGGGTAAAAGTTCCAAACATCAAAATTGCCGTCACAAAAATAAGAAAACTACTAAAATATGAGATAATACTTACATACTCTCCATCAAGCGTAATTAAAGCAGGATAGTTTGCAAACCAGATCTCCAAAAATATCCATAACGGTATCCCCGCAAATGTGAACAACCACTTTTTCTTTCCTATCTCATCTCTGAAAAAGATCAAAGACATACCGACACCCGGCACTAAATAGTACTGAAAATAAAACTCTTTACCAAATACGATAGCTAAAAAACAAATAGATATATAGGCAAAAGTAAGAAAAACGATCCGTGAGGCAATATACTGTTTTTTGTAGTTTAAATAATAGGGAACCAACATAACAAGACTGACTCCGACAAGTACGATCGAGAGATAGTGGGTTTTGTTTATAAAGAGATCAAAGAGAATCATACTCAGTATAAATGTAAAATTTGAAAGCGAAATGATGTTTACAAGTTTTATCTTTCCAGATAACCACGAATCTGTTTCTTGGTCTATTCCAACTTCAATAATTTTTTTTATGTTTTGTTTCATTGTTTAGCTAATTACCTGTTGAGTTTTTTTCTTTTGAAAATGGAATATACCATAATTTGACACGTGTGTTTAATCTAAGTCTTCAACCCTACTTACCAAACCCCACTCAAAAGCCTGTTCTTGATCTTTAAAAATAGCCATTGCCGTATTCATTTTGGCAAATCCTAGTCTTGTATAAAAAGGTTCCTTCCCCGGATAAGCATATAAAATAATTTTCTTATGCCCTTCACTCAGTTTTAACAGTTTATTTACAACTGCTTTTCCCAATCCTTTACCCTGATACTCTGGATCTACTGCTACATCACAGATATATGAGGCATCAATTCCATCGGCAAGTGCTCGGCCTACTGCTATAAGCATACCGTTTTCATACAAAAAACATTTATAACGGCTATTTGAAAAAACAGTTTTTAAATCATCAGGCTTTTTCTCACCAAGCGGTGCTATTTTATACAGATATGAAAGCTCATGAAAATCTACATCGTCAATTTCATACTTCCATCTTCTTTCGTATTCTGAGAGTTTACTAAGCAGTTGTACTTCAAAATATTGCGATAAAATCTTCTCTTGAGCTTTTATTTCATCTTGTAAAGGGCTTTGTTTATCGATCAAAAAGATTATTCGCTCACAAGAACTTTTCTGAACTTTCGGAATAAACTCCTCTATTAACCACGTAGTATCCTCTGTAGTATTTTCAAACCCCTTTGCAGTATCTGTAATCCAGGTATCTGCACTATACTCTTCAAGCAGTTTTAGTCCAAACTCCAAAGGTTTTTTATATTCATCTCCCTGACAAAATCCTTGCCAAATACAAAACACTCCATTATACTCTTTAAGATATTCTACTTTACAAAATTGTGTTTGATAAATATTCTTAAGTTTCATAGGTAGCCTTTTTCTTTTTTGAAAAATATTTTAACTCAATCCTTCATAGAATGTCATTAACATTTGTTAATAAAAAAGATTCTTGTTTGTGAATATATTTTACCCTTTAATATCCGGAAAATTATGAATCATCTCATCATAAGTTTTATACTTCTGCAAAGCCTCGATCACAACATCGAGAGGCTCATCATAGATCTCGTCCATATCGTACTCGTGAGGTTGTACTTCAAATGCCAACTGCTCTTTTGGCGGAATAAACTGTGCATCTACACCCTCTTTATTTCCCCGTGCATCGACTCTGTACCAGCCGTACTTTTTCAAGTATATAGCATTGAGCCCGTGAAGACAATAGATATCTGGCACATATTCAGAGCATGAAAGTCTTTGGTAGCAAAACCCCGTAGGGATTCCGTTTGCCCGTAAAAGTGCTGCAAGTAAAATGCTCTTTGCATAACACCAGCCCGTTTTGTATTTTAAAACGTCACTTGCTTTATATGTTGTAACCTCATCTTTATAGTCCCCGCTATGATGGATCTCATCTCGTACATATAAAAAACAGGCTTTTGCAATCTCCTCATCCTCTGTTAAACCTTGAGAAAGTTCTTGTGCCAGTGCTTTTACGCTTGGTTCTGAGAAATCAACATACTCACTCTCTTTTAAAAACTTTTCCATATCGTTAGTGATTGATGATATCTAGTTTAACAAACAGCTGTGAGTTCTCTTCGAAGATCTCCAAATTTGTATCTATTGGAAATTTTTGTTCAGCAAGTACCCCTTCTACAGAATGCAATACATGGACAAAAGTTTCAAACATCGGAGCTACGATATAATCAAGATTATCTTTTTTTACAAGCTCCGCCAATCTCTCTATAACACAGTAATATACAGCCTTATTAATCGAGCGTTGTATGAGATAGTCATGCATTATACGGATATTATTCTCTAACACTTCCCTTTCAATAGAGTTCAGTGTCAGGTTTTCACGTGCGCGCTCAAGCTCCTCATCTACCTCATCTTCAATAGTGTGCTCCTGATGATCTACCAACTGCTGATAATTTTTACAACATTTTTTGATCTCATCTTCAAGCTGATCGTTAGATAAACGGGGACTGCTCATGTTATAAATATATTTTCTATCCTCATAATATTCATGGTCTATTGCCTTTATAAACTGTACGGCAATGTTTAAATATACAAATTTATCCTCTTTGTTTCTGTCGAAAGTGATCCCCGTATGAGAGATCAACGGTTTTGGTCCAATATATTTGATGTGCATATACGCCCTTTCTTAGTAACTGTTTCTAACGTACTATATTTGATATAATAATCAAAAAATAAAAAATATCCAAAGGAAAATAATAATGGAATATAGATATATTGGGAAAAGCGGTCTAAGAGTAAGTCCTATATGTATGGGTACCATGACTTTCGGTACTCAAACACCCGATGAAAAAGTAGCCTTTGAGATCATGGATAAAGCGTATGATCGAGGCGTAAACTTTTTTGATACTGCAGAACTTTATCCTATCCCGCCAAATGCAAAACTAGCAGGTCTTACAGAGGAGATTGTCGGACGCTGGCTCAAAACAAAACCGCGTGAAAGTATCATACTCGCTTCAAAAGTAGCAGGAGCTGCAAATGGATGGTATACGCCACCTGTTCGTCACGGACTTACTGCAATTGACAGTTTTCATATTGAACGTGGGATTGAGGGGAGTTTAAAAAGACTCGGAACTGATTACATCGATCTCTACCAAATGCACTGGCCCGATACTGTTGTGCCTATCGAAGAGAGTCTAAAAGCATTTGATCGTCTTGTAACAGCGGGAAAAGTTCGCTACATCGGGACATCGAACGATACAGCTTACGGCACGACAAAAGCACTTATGACATCGGAGCATAAAGGGTATGCAAGATTTCAATCGGTCCAAAACAACTTTTCACTTTTAAACCGCCGTTTCTTGGATGAACTTGCAACCGTTGCACGTAAAGAGCAGATCTCGCTTTTATCTTATTCACCTCTTGCAGGCGGAGTACTAAGCGGTAAATACAATCAAGGTGGTGATGTTCACGGAAGATTTGCAAACTATGTAAAATCTCCAAATTCAAGACTCAGAACTATGGCACATCGCTTTTTAAATGACAAAACACTTGCTTCAACGCAAAAATATCTGAAAATTGCGGCAGACTTTGACCTACATCCGGTCACTCTTGCAACGGCTTGGTCAAAACAGTTTGACTTTGTGGCATCTACGATCATCGGTGCAACTACACCTGAGCAATTAGACCCTGCGCTAGATGCGATGGATATTATATTAAACGATGAGATACTTGCAGCGTGTGATGCGGTACACAATGAGATTCTTTACCCTATGGGGTAAGTTCTCATCACAATAAAGAGTTTAGCGAGGCATAAATTTTTGCTTGGTTACTCTTGTAGTTTTCCAGTTCCTCTTTACCTATAAGTTCACTCAAACCATTCTCGATCTCTTCTATGATCTTATTTGCCTCTTGCATCAGCTCTTCACTTTTTGAAGTAAAAGAGATCATTTTCTCTTTTTGATTCTCCAACTTATGAGTAATATATCCAAGCTCTTCAAGTTTTTTGATGTTTTTGTGCATCGCTTGTCTTGAATAGCCTACTTGGCGTGAGAGTTCCGAGCTCGAGATCTTTTGTGCTTGATCGATGTACGGAAAAAGTGTAATCAAAGCTTCGCTAAGCCCATCAAAGCCCTTTTCCTGCAACCTTTGCAAGATCACCTTGTTAAAAATTTTTCCTGTTTCTAATGATAAAAAGCATAAAGACATTGTAAACCTAGTTGACATAATTTATATTTTATTCTATACTTTCAAAGCTTAACACGAAATGACAAAGAGGAAAATAAAATGGATTTAACAAATAAAACAGCCTTAGTTACAGGTGCAAATGGTGGTTTAGGAAAAGCTATCGTAAAAGCTTTATTAGACAACAACGTAGCAAAGGTTTATTACGGAGTAAGAGATTTACAAAGTAACCATTTTTTAGAAGAGTTATCAGATAGAATTTCAGTTATTCAATTAGACTTGAGCGATCATGCAATGTTAGAAGAGAACTTGGCATCTGTTGAAAAGATTGATCTGCTTATTAACAATGCAGGTGTTAACAGCGGTAAAACAATCTTTGAAAACGATAACAGCGATTTTACGGTCAATGTTCAAGGGACATTAAAAGTAACACAACTTTTAGCGGACAAGATCAATGAAAACGGTGCTATCGTAAACATTACATCTATTTTAGCACTATGTAATTTCCCTATTATGGGGCTTTACTCTGCTTCTAAAAGTGCATTGCATTCATTAACACAAGCACTTAGAGGACATATGCGTTTAAAAGGGATAAGTGTTTTAGAAGTATTACCTGGACCGATAGATACTAAAATGACACCGGATGAAGGTATGCCTAAAGCCTCACCTGCTTCTATCGCTGAGGAGATCATCTCGGCACTTGCAGCAGATCAAGAGGAGATCTATCCTGACGAGTTTGCTAAAATGATCAAAGAGGGACTTACTCACGATCCAAAAGGTGTTGAACAGCAGTTTGCACAGTATTTAGGCTAAATTTACAAAACGTTTATTTTCAAGGGAGATCTTTTCAAGCTTTTCTAAACTCCCTTGATCTAAAACCATTTTTTTAGTTTTTTGTGCAAATGAGATGAGATGCTCATATGAGCTTAGATCAACACTTTTTCCAAACAAAGCAGCATCGGAGATATGTGAAACGATATCGTTATGCTCTATCTCATCAAAATGCTTCATAATATTTTGCGCCATAATGTGACTTAGATGTTCACCGTGTTTTAGAGATTTTAAAACTTTCTTCTGTGCAGCATCTTTTTCAAGACCTCTTTCATGAAGTGCTTCAATACTCATGCTCGCTAAAGATTCAGAACTTTTTCTACTCTCGGAGATTTCACTTGTTACTCTTACCTCAACCGGCAGAGCATAAGCGAAAGTGATATTTGTTAGTAATACTGTAAAAATTATTATTTTTTTATTCATATCTTTGTTTCCTGTTTCATAAAGGTATGCAACAAGTGTAGTCGATCAAAGATAATGAAATAGAAACAAAATGGTGACTTTAAAGGCTTTTAACTCTCCAAAAAGATTCTACCAACACCTTATCTTTGTAGTAAACCACACCTTTAAAGAGATCCCCTACTTCGTAATTACCGACCCCTTTTGGTGTACCGCTCATAATTATATCGCCGTCTTCTAAGCTCATGAAACTATCGATCTCTTCGATCATCACGTCTGGTTTGTAGATCATAAGATCATATGTTGCCTCTTGACGCAGTTCATCATTTATATAAAGCTCAAAACGGAGTTGTCTCACATCCCCTCTAAACTCTACAAAATGTCCAAGAACGCACGAGCCGTCAAACGCTTTTGCACGCTCCCACGGCAGCCCTTTCTCTTTCATCTTGTTTTGAATATCCGCCTTTGTAAGGTCAAGTCCAAAACCGATTCCGGATATCTGTTTGCTCTCGATCAAAAAACAGATCTCCCCTTCAAACCGGGTATCTTCACTAAAATAGTAAAGCTCTTTTGAAAGTGCAGAATGGGGCTTGTTAAAAACCACCATAGATTCAGGAATCTCATTGCCAAGTTCATAGATATGTTCAACATAGTTACGCCCTATGCACACTATCTTGCTTGGAATTATCTCTTTGTTTTCAAATTTTATCGTTTTCATAAAGTTATTTTACAACAATTTGAGAACGCTTTGTTTTTAATCATTCAATTTATTTAAAATATCGATAATCTCATCCATTTTATTGCTAACACCGTTAATATCGTCAGAGATGCTGTTAACATCGTCAGCATTTTTATTTAAAGAATCTGAACTATCAGAAATTGACTGAATAAGAACATTTGTAGTTGCCGTAGTTTCGGCTAAACTTTTTTGCGTGCGCTCTGCAAGTTTTCTTACCTCATCGGCAACGACTGCAAAACCTCTACCGTGTTCACCTGCACGTGCAGCTTCGATCGCAGCGTTTAATGCAAGTAGATTTGTCTGTTCTGCTATATCACCTATAGTCTCTAAAATAACTTTTGTTTCATTGGCATTTTGCACGAGTTCTTGTAAAGCACCCACCATCTCGTTCTCTTTTTGAGAAACATTATGAATCCTTTCCACAATATCGTGAATCATGTTTTTAAAGTCTACTATAGTTGTATTAGTAATGTTTTCAATCGTACTGTTTAAGGTATTTGCCGATTCTATAATCTGTTTGTTAGAATCCTCATTTTTTTGCTGCATAGTCTCCAGCGCTTCCCCTAAAGAGTTCACATTGTTTAAAAGCTCGGCCATTTTTGCTTCAACATGCACTTCACTGCGGGCTTGAAAACTTCCTCGCGAAAACTGTTTGAGTGTATTTATCGCATTATCTAAGTTTTGCTCTGAAGCATCCAGCATATTATTCATACTGTTTCTAAGCACGTGTACATACGGAGTATCAGTATCTGCATCTATACGACATGAATAATGTCCTTTTGCAACTTTATCGGCAAGTAAAACCATCTCTCCTGCAACCCTTGTATCTTTCAGAACTGCATTTTGATATCTTTTTATGATTTTATTGAAGTTTTGTTCCGCTTTATGCATTGCATTTTCATTAATATCAACCTGATTTCTTTTAAACTCCATCAGTTCTAACAACTCTAAGCGTTTGTTTTCGAGTATATCATTTGAACTATTACTTCTCTGCCAATAGAGGGCAATAACTAAAATAAAAGTCACAACCGTTAAAACCGCTTGAATGATGTTTGACTCAACAAAGAATAAAGAGCCTAGTGTAAGTATAAACATTACTGTTATAGCTATATTTTTTTGCATACTATTCATCTAAATATCCTTAATCCAATGTCTTATAAAGTTTTTCGGCAGCTTCTATCTCTGCTTCTGAGGGTTTTCTTCTACAAGACATATAGAGTGTTTTCTTTGTAGCAGGGTCCTTCATTGGATAGACAGTTGCAAAAACCCAATAATAACCGCCATCTTTTGTTTTGTTTTTTACATAACCTGTCCATACTTCTCCTCGTTGAACGGTTCTCCATAAATCTTTAAACGCAGCCTTAGGCATATCGGGATGTCGAACAATGTTATGATTTTTACCTACAAGCTCTTCAAGTGTATAACCGGCTATTTTACAAAAGTCATCATTCGCAAATAATATGATCCCCTTTTCATCTGTCTGGGAAACCAAAAAGTCATCGCTTTTTAATACATATTCACCCATTTATACTCCTTATCTATTCTCTATCATAGTTTTTAGGTTAACAACTTTATCTTCTAAAATTCTTGATTTAGATCAAGAAAAAGAAATCTACTGTTTTATTCAGTTAACACACAGAAAATAATATTTTAGGCATTATAAAGGATCTATTTAAAAATATGTTCCAAAGAACTTCCAAATAAAAAAGGTTCACACAAAAAGCCCTATAATTTAGGGGTTTTAAGCACTATTAGTTACTATTTCATATATTACAAAAAAGTGATAGACACTTCTTGGACACTTTTAGAAACTTTTGTGTTACAATCACTTTATGAAAGAAAGAAACTTTATAAAACTTGCTCAAAACTGTTATTGGGACCCGCATCAGGAAGTTGTTTATCTTGATCGTGTTGTAATACCTCTATCTGAAAATAAAACACGTTGTTTAAAGTTATTCATCTACTATAGGGGTAAACCGCTTAAAGACATAGAGATATTTGACTTTGTATTTAAAGATGACTCAAAAGAGTTTACAAACAAAGCTATCCGTTCTCTTATTAGTAATTTAAGAAATAAACTACCTTGTCTCAATATTATTAATCACTATGGGGGATTTTACTCTTTAGAAAAATATAGAGAACCGACTCCAGATTTCCAAGAGTACCTTTTAGATATTCTCGATCAAGCGAAAAACGGTATTACTATTACCGACCCAAATCAACCCGATAATCCCATTATTTACGTAAATGAAGCTTTTGCAAGTATGTTTGGATACTCCCCTGAAGAGGTTATAGGGAAAAACTGCAGGTTTTTACAAGGTGAGGACAGAGATCAGAGTGCTCGAGATGAGATCAAAGAAGCTCTTAGAAACCAAAAAGAAGTAGTTGCAGTTTTACGTAACTATCATAAAAACGGGAATCTGATCTATAATGAAGTGCAAATATCCCCTATTTTCGATAAACACACTTTAGAACTCAAATACTTTTTAGGGATTCAAAAAGATATAACTGAACTCCATACCTTAATGTTGAAACTAAAAAAAGAATCCGATTATTAAAGTATTTTAAATCTATATTTACTAATGAACTGTGTAGGCAGTACAATTCCAATGGTAATAGCACCAAACATCAGCCATGTTCTGAGTCCATAATGCATAGTTTGAATAATGACCTCCTGATTGGTAATTTGATGGGTAGATATCTGTATGAATCCCATCATCGCTTTATAGGCATTGATTGTAGGGACTAGGACTATTGAGCTGCTAATTGCATAGACTAAAACAGGAACACTTTGTTTGTTAGAGAAATATATACCTACAGAGCCTATGAAAAATGCTGCCACAAAAGTTGAAAACTCTAAACTATATCCATAAAACAACATATATTTTCTAATAAATACAGCTCCAATCCCAAGAACAACGATAGGGATTAATGAACGTTTGGGAGCATTGAAAAGAATTGCAAAAGACAATGAAACAAACAAACCGATGATAATATCAAGTATCATAGAAATTTCTCCACACCTAAAATATTTAACGCCAAAGATATCCCTATCGCTATAGCAGATGAAATTATCACTCCTCTTAATCCTCTTATAAGCCCCGTTGTATAGTGTCGTTTAGTAAGGTCGTTTACTGAATTTATAAACGCAACACTCGGAACTAAAAATAGTATTGATGATGAGATTGCAATATGCGATATATCATTATGAAGAGTTAAAAAACCGGAAATTATTGTCGTGACAAAAGAG
Source organism: Sulfurimonas sp. hsl 1-7 (assembly GCF_030577135.1). Taxonomy (NCBI): domain Bacteria; kingdom Pseudomonadati; phylum Campylobacterota; class Epsilonproteobacteria; order Campylobacterales; family Sulfurimonadaceae; genus Sulfurimonas; species Sulfurimonas microaerophilic. Next base: position 223,736 of record NZ_JAUIRR010000003.1, read on the forward strand.
ACGACAATGATAACAACGAAAGGATTAAAATATCGTTTTAACAAAAAACCGTTGAGATAAAACCCTAGATATGAAGCTATAAAAGTACTAATAAAGATATAAAGGTCACCGCCAAAAAGTAAACTGAATGAACCACACCCGATACCAGCCATGATATTTCGCAGGTAATATGGGTACATAGGGCTTAAACTATTTTCCTCTTTGAGTTGATTGATAAACTCTGCAATATTGGTTGTTGGGTTTATCTTTTCAACCATAGATTCTACTTTATCCAGTGCAGAGAAGTTTACGTCTTGTCTCTCTGCTTTTTGCAGCTTAGTATTGTAAACCTTTCCGTTAGATGGTAAACTAAGTAAAATCACATTTGGAAGAATAAGTATTTCAAGGTCTTGATACTCTAAGTTCGATGCAGCTTTTTTAATACTTCTTTCAACAAGGTCAGTCTCTGCACCGTGTTGTAAAAGCAGCTTCCCTATTTGCGACAACAGATCGATAATTTGTTTTTCATTATTCATTTGTTTCGTGCCTTTTATGAAGGTGATATTATACTTGATCTTTTATATTTTGTAGAATATTAAAAAAAAAGAATCAGAGTAATTTTTTGCTATAATGGGTCAATAAACTATCTCGAAAGTGCAAAGGGTATGAAACCTCTATTTTTAGCTTTAAAAGCCAAACTATACGACTATGACAAAATACAGTCCGATTTTTCAGGGCTTCTAAAAGGGAGATGGGTAGCGGAGGAAAATCTGCATATTACGCTCAACTATTTCGGAAATAAGTTCACCATAGAAGAGCTCCTTGAAAAGCTGCCGCCGTTAATTACCCCCGTACCGGAACTACATTTGTCAGGTTTGGGCTATTTTGAAAAAAATAAAATATTATATATAAAAAGCGAAGTGATGGGACTCGCGAGTTTGAGCGAGGCTATCGCTAAAGAATTCTCGCTGCCACAGACAAAAGAGTTTATACCCCATGTCACCCTTATGAGAGTGAAAAGTATTACAGATATAGAGGGTTTTAAACAGATGGTCGCGAGTTATAAAGATGAAGAACTCGGCAGCATTTCAACAACACCGGAGTTAATGCAAAGTGAGATACGCCATCCTGGCGGTGCCGTATATACCTCGCTTCAAAGTTTTTCAATGGCCGCAACATAGATGCAACACTTATGTGCAAAAATACTTAATGTAAAAATCATAAAAGGAAATATAAATGTTTATTATCAACTCTCTTAGAACCATTAAAGGCAAATATATCTTCAATCTCTTTGCCTCCGTCATAGCTATCTTTATAAGTGTCGTTGTAGCTTATTTTATTGCTATGGGGTCGATCAAAACGATCATGAACAATGACATCAATACTATAGCCGATTCGCTAGAGCAAATGATGCATCATATATCACAAGTCGACTCTGAAGCCTACAAACACAAAAATTTCAAAGATGCCGTACATAACATCAGTATCGGGAAAAGCGGATACGTGTATATGATAGATGAGGAAGGGAAACTTATAGTACATCCGAAAAAAGAGGGAAAATCACTCAAAGGTGAAGATTATGTTGATCATATCAGAAACGATAAAAAAGGGGGCATTTTTGAATATGTATCGGCAACAACGGGTCAGGAGAAAATTGTGGGGTATCGCTATCTTCCAGAATGGGGTCTATGGGTCATTCCAGGTGTTAACAAAGCTGACTACTACGACGATCTAAAAAATACTTTCTTTTTATGGTTTGCTATCCTGGGTTCAATACTCGTAGGAATTTTGATCGCGATTAACTACTCTACGGGTATCACTATTCTCAAGCCTATAGACAGACTCAGCGAGGTTTCTCACGATCTCGCCGATGGTGAGGGGGATCTTACAAAACGTCTTCCGATTCAAAATAAATATGATGAGATAGGGATCGCAAGCAATTTCCTTAACCGTTTTATAGAAAAAATTCAAGACACGATTGCAGGGACAAAACATATAACAAAAGAGACTGTAGGTCTTACAAATACTCTAAAAAATGCAGCTCACACACTTACAGAACAACTCAACAAATCAGATACTTTAGCGATCGATACAAACACAACCGCATCCAACATAGCTTCATCATTAGATGAAACCATACGTCTTGCTGTTGATTCTTTAAATACATCTAAAGAGACGCAAGAAGAACTTACAAGTGTACGTGAGATTGCCGAACATATAGCAACAGATGTTCAAGTCTCAACAGAACTAAGCTCTCAACTCAGTAGCCATTTCGATCAGCTTACTTCTGATGCAAAAAGTATTAACGAAGTGTTATCCATCATCTCTGACATAGCAGATCAGACAAATCTGCTAGCACTCAATGCAGCGATCGAAGCAGCACGTGCCGGTGAACACGGACGTGGATTTGCCGTGGTTGCAGACGAGGTGAGAAAACTTGCAGAACGTACACAAAAAAGTCTAAGCGAGATCAATGCAACCATCAGCATAGTGATTCAGGCAATATCAGATGCTTCGGAAATGATGGTATCAAATGCAAAAGATATAGGAACTCTTTCACAAAGAAGCGAAGAGATTGAAAAACGTATAGATACGGCAATGAATTCACTTGTAGTCAATGTAGATGTAAGCCAACAAAGCCTTCAAAATACAGAAGCAATGACTCAACAAATCAGAGATGTCATAGAAAAAGTTTCACAAATAGCAGATATGTCGAAAGATAATCGTACAGAGGTCAAAACAGTTTCTGAGATATCAGACAATCTTTCCCATGATGCGATCACTCTTGAACAAAAACTTGATTTTTTCAGATGTGATAAAGCATAAAATATTTCAGGAGAGAGGTATGACTACTCTCCTAGTTTATTGTTTTTTAGCTTCCATTTTAATGTAGATGTGAAGTATCTCAATAGCTGCAGGTGTAATCCCGCTGATGTTCATTGCAGCTTGTAATGTAGGCGGGTTGAATGTTGCAAGTTTCTCTTGGATCTCTTTGCTTAAACCGCTTACTTTCGTAAAGTCAAAGTTATCAGGGATCTTGATCTTCAGATATTTTTTCATCTTCTCGATCTCTTCACTCTGTTTCTCGATATAGCGGGCATATTTCCCCTCAACAAGGATCTCCTCTTTGATGTACTCGTCATACTTATCAAGTTCAGGAACGATTTTGATCATCTTTTCGATGTCGAAGCTTTTACGCGCTACAAGTTGTTGTGCCGTTGAAACATCTTTGATCGGTTCTTCACCCATAGAGTCTAGAAGTGCATTGAACTCTTTATTTGGAGTAAAACGAGTCTCCTCTAAAAGCTTGTACCCCTCTTTGATCTCTTGATCTTTCTTTTGTACTTTTGCATATGTTTCATCATCTAAAAGACCTAACTCATGCCCGTAGTGAGAAAGTCTTGTATCTGCACTCTCTTCACGTAAAAGAAGTCTGTACTCTGCACGAGACGTAAACATTCTGTACGGCTCTTTAGTACCCTTGGTTACAAGATCGTCAATTAAAACACCGATATACGCTTCATCACGACGAAGTACTAAAGGCTCTTTTCCTTGAAGTGAAAGTCCTGCATTTATACCTGCCATCATCCCTTGAGCCGCCGCTTCTTCATACCCAGTCGTACCGTTGATCTGACCCGCTAAATAAAGCCCTTTGATCTTCTTTGTTTCAAGTGAATGCTTTAATTCTCTCGGATCAACAAAGTCATACTCAATAGCATATCCATAACGTACGATCTTCGCATTTTCCATCCCTTTTACAGAGTGGATCATATCACGCTGAACATCTGGCGGAAGCGATGTACTCATACCGTTTACATATACTTCCGTATTGTCCGCAGTTTGTGGTTCTATGAAAAGGTGGTGTCTATCTTTGTCACGGAAACGGTTGATCTTATCTTCAATAGATGGACAATATCTCGGCCCTACACCCTCGATCTGACCTGTAAATAACGGTGCACGGTAGAAGTTTGACTCGATGATGTTGTGTGTCTCTTCATTTGTATAAGCTATGAAACATGGAAGTTGTTTTTTTGTTTTTCTAAACTCTTCGCGATCTGTTCTAAACGAAAAAGGATTTGGCAGCTCATCCCCGCCTTGTTCCTCCATTACCGAAAAGTCGATCGTTGAACTGTCGATTCTCGCACATGTTCCCGTTTTTAGTCTGTCCATAGTAAGCCCAGCTTCTTTTAGCGATGCACTTAAACCCACAGATGCATTCTCACCGAAACGTCCACCAACCTGTTTCGTCTCACCGATGTGGATTACACCGTTTAGGAAAGTTCCCGAAGTGATGATCACTTTTTTTGCTCTGTATTCATTTAGAAGTTGTGTAACCACACCTTTTACTTCGTTATCTTCGATAATTAAAGACTCAACCGTTTCTTGTACAAGATCCAGATTTGGCTCGTGAAGTACCTTGTTTCTAGCGATCACACGGTACTTGTCCATATCGATCTGAGCACGGCTACCGCGAACTGCAGGCCCTTTTGTCTGGTTTAAAATACGAAACTGTATACCCGCTTCATCAGTGATAAGCCCCATCTCACCGCCAAGAGCATCTAGCTCGCGAACCAAGTGTCCTTTTGCAAGTCCACCTACGGCAGGGTTACACGAAGTAGCTCCAACATTCTCAGCCAACATCGAAACCATTAAAGTTTTATTTCCCATACGAGCAGCGGCAAATGCAGCTTCTATACCTGCGTGACCACCACCGACAACGATTACATCATATTCCATAAGCACCCTCATTGTACAATTTAGAAGAAATACTGATATGAAGTATTGGTTCTAAATCATACTTAAACATTAATTTTAAATGGAATTTTATCATTTTTAAGTATCATTTGCATAATAAATACTAAACTAATTAGGGTTTTTAAGATGAGTGATGATTTATTTAAAGATTATAAACCGGAAATTCTAGAATACGATGCCGAGATTGACGGTATGACTGAATTTGAACTAAGAGATAACAGACTCGAAACAAAAGAGAACCTGCTAGAAAAAATTAGAAAAGCAAAAGCAAATGCTAAAGGGAATCAAACCACCTTTAGACAAAATATACGAACAGAGAATGAAAAGAAATGATACAAAACGCACACAACGCTTATAATGCAAAAGATTATGAAACGGCATTTAAACTATATAGTGATTTAGCAGAACAAGGCGATCCAAACGCACAGGCATCACTCGGGTATATGTACCAGATGGGACAAGGTTGTGAACAAAACGATGCAAAAGCACTTGAGTATTACACAAAAGCGGCTGATGCAAAACAACCTTATGGACTTTTTAACCTCGGTATTTTGTATGCAAACGGTTTAGGCGGTGTTGAGCACGACCAATTCAAAGCACACGAGCTTTTCATGGAAGCTGCTATTCGTGAAGTTCCACAGGCGCAATACGAAACGGCACTTATGTTAGAGCGTGGTCTTGGATGTGTTCAGAACTATTCAGAAGCGGCTTTTTGGTATGAAGAAGCGGCAAAACGCGGACATCTAGAAGCTTTTAACAATCTTGGCTCACTCTACAAAGACGGTCAGGGTGTTGCGCAAGACGATGCAAGATGTTTCATCTGTTTCTCACGCGCTGCTGAGGGTGGTTTAGCACAAGGGCTTTACAACTTAGGTCTGTTATACGATCAAGGGATCGGGTGTGAACAAGATCACGATAAAGCACTTGATTATTGCCGTAAAGCTGCTTACAAAGGGCATGAACGTGCAAAAGAGATCATTAAAGGTCTTCAAGAAGACGGAAAGATAGTCTTTTAGGGTTCGGTTTTTTAACAACTTTTTTCAAGGTCAAATCCTCCCTTCGGTCTGAGCCTTTCAAAAAGTTGCCAAAAAATCTAAAAGCCTCTTTAGGGGCAAGTAAAAAAAAGGGAAAGTATGTTCACAGGTCTAATCAGAGAAGTTGCAACTGTTAAAAGTTTTGTAGGAAGCAAGCTGTGCATCCGTGCAAAACACAAAGCCGGACTTGGTGATTCTATTGCGATCAATGGGGCTTGTTTAACGGTAGTTGAAACTTCTCATGACGGCTTTTGTGTAGAACTAAGCCCGGAGAGCCAAAAACTTCTAGCAATCGAAAACTACAAAAACGAAGTACATATAGAACCTGCAATGGCGATGGGTGATCGTTTTGAAGGGCACATTGTTCAAGGGCATGTCGATACGATCGGAGAAGTTTCTGAAGTAAAAGACAATGGAAACTCTTACGATGTTTTCATCAAACTCGACAAAAAGTTCATCCCCTACATCGTTCCAAAAGGCTCGATCACGATCGATGGTGTAAGCCTTACGATCAATGAAGTTTTCGCTGATTCATTTCGTCTGACTATCATTCCACATACGATGAAAGAGACACTCTTTAAAAACTATAAAAAAGGCTCACGTGTAAATGTTGAGACCGATATGTTTGCACGCTATATAGCCCACATCATGAAACACCAAACCTCAGCTCACGATCTTACTTGGGATAAGGTTGATTCCATAACTGCACTTTACTAGATGAAGCAACAGGTTTTAAAAGAGTTCTTTGGGCATAACAGCTTTAGAGAACTGCAAGAGGAAGGCGTAGATGCCATTCTAAATGGTCGCGATCTCCTTATGATCCTTCCAACAGGCGGGGGAAAAAGTTTAGTCTATCAACTCCCAACTATGATGATGAACGGTGTAACAATTGTTATATCGCCTCTGATCGCACTTATGCAAGATCAGGTCGCTTCACTTCATGCACAAGATATCCCCGCAGCTATGTTTTCATCGGCTCAAAATTTTGAAGAGATTGAAGAGACTATTCGCGATCTCTATGCCAATAAGTTAAAGTTTTTATATCTTTCACCCGAGAGACTGAACAATCCGCACACTTTAGAGATTCTTCGAAATATCAACATCAACTTTTTCGTGATCGATGAAGCGCATTGTATCTCACAGTGGGGACATGAATTTCGTGATGATTACCGCTCTTTAGGACAGTTAAAAAACAACTTTCCCTCCACTACCATTGCGGCTTTTACAGCTACCTCAACCAACCATGTAACAGAGGATATTTTAAGAGAACTGCAACTTAAAAATCCGCTGCTGCTCAAAGGGAAGATCTTTCGTAAAAACCTTTTTATCTCGGCTCAGCGACGGATCTCAAACGGACAGGCTCAGCTAAAAAACTTTCTGCTGAATCATGAGAATGAATCGGGAATCATCTATGTAAGTTCCAGAAAAAAAGCGGAAGATCTAAGCAGCCAGCTCAATCAGGCCGGATATAAAACACTCCCTTACCATGCAGGACTTCCGCAACATATACGGGAGCAGAACTTTAAACTCTTTGTCAATGATCGTGTCAATATTATGGTGGCGACTATTGCATTTGGAATGGGGATCGATAAAGCCGACATTCGCTTTGTAGTGCATATGAGTCTGCCGAAATCTCTGGAGAACTACTACCAGGAGATAGGACGTGCAGGACGTGATGGGGAAAACTCGGAAGTATTACTGCTGTTTAATGCCGGTGACATTATGCAACATAAACGCTATCTTGATGAGATAACCGATGAGAGATATAAAGAACACCTCGGCGAAAAGATAGATACTATCTACAAGTACGCAACGAGTGAGCTTTGTTTCCATCAACAACTCGCCTCTTACTTTGAAGACTCGATCGAGGAGTGCGGCGATCGCTGTGAAAACTGTTTGAGTGATGATGAAAGCCGAGACATAACAAAAGAGGCACAGATGCTTCTTAGCTGTATCTACAAAACCGAGCAGACATTTGGAAAAAACTACATCATCGATGTACTTCGCGGTTCAACAGAGCAGAAGCTTTTAGCCAATAAAGCTGATAAACTCTCGGTTTACGGCATCGGCTCACAACTCAGCAAAAAAGAGTGGTTTGTGATCGTGGAGCGCCTTTTAGAGCTTGGTATTATCACCCTTGGGGAGTTTCAATCACTTAAACTGACAAATGTAGCCGTCAATGTATTAAAGTCGCTTCAACTCGTAACAATCAAAGCCTCACGACTCAATGTACTTGAGAAACAAAAAGCGAAGAAGATTGAAGAGGAGTTTGACTACGATCGGGAATTGTTTGAAAAACTTCGAGACAAAAGAAAAGAGTTGGCTGATGAACTTGATGTCCCTGCATATATCATCTTCAGTGACAAAACACTAAAACATCTGGCAAACGAGATGCCTACAAATAAAGAGGAGATGCTTGAAGTAAACGGAATCGGGCTGAAAAAATACACCCAATACGGAGAAGAGTTCTTAGAGGTGATTAACTCCTAAAAATCTACACTAAAGCCAATACCAATATTGTACGCTTCCAAAGCCTCAGATTGGGAAGAACTTATCTCTATAAAAAACCTTTCAATATATTTTAGATGCTCCGGCACATACAAATAGAGTGCACTACTCATACTTGTATAGCGATTTACCGCCGTAGTATTTGCTACCGTACCAAATAAAAAGTGTTCATGGATACGCCCTTCAAGTGTAAAATAGTTTGTACCTAAATTAACAAGCCTCGGTGTTTCAAAACCTGTAGAGATGCTTATCACCGAAGACTCACTCCTAAAGTCACTCAATTGATCAAAAGAGAAGTCTGTTTTCGTCTCATACAACCTATACTGTAGATCTGCATAAATTTTAAAATCATTTACAATGCGGAAATAATCGAGAGTTGATTTAAACTTATACGTTATATGGTTATTGAAGTTATTATCAAGCAGATTCTTTACTGTTTGCTCGGCATCTATCTGGCCAATTTTTATTCCTGTACGAGACCATAATACTTCAAAACCAAAGGTACTGCTCAACCCCTCTTTGTAAGTATATCTTACGCCTCCGCCAATACCGCCTATATAGGTCTCTATACTTGTATCTTTAGCTATCTCCGTTGTGATAGGTTCTACAGTATGTTCACTTACATATGCCCGACTAAAACTAAGATCCCCATTTATAAAATAGTTCCAGTTTGTATTTGATGGGAAATGGTATTTTAAAGGTAGATGATAGGTATGTAGGGAGATCCCTTTTTTGTTAAAGTGGTATATTCCCGAGTTAAGTCCCTCTTGTGAAGAGAAGATTAAAATGGAGTTGATATTAGCTTTACTTACATCTTGTACTTCTATCTCTGCACTAAACGATAAAGTAACAAGTAAGAAAAAAGCTAAAAAAGATTTCATCTAGTCTCTTAAAGGTTCAACATCCGGGTTGCATTTAATTTTATGTTCCATATCCACTTTCTCATACCCTCTGAGCTCGGATAGAGAGGCAAGTGTTGCATCCCTAAAATCTTCACCGCTGTTTATATAGATATTAAAACCGTTTCTGTAAAGAGCTAAACGTGTTTTTAAAGCCATTGAATAGGTAGTTAAAACCCCATCTTTCTTCATCGCTTTTGCAATATCTGCAAAATACTCCTGTGTCCAAAGAAAAGGGTTTGTTGATGGACTAAAAGCATCTTGGTACACTATGTCAAATCTGTTTTCAAATTTTTTCACATACTCTCTGGCATCTCCTAAAAACACCTCTATACAAAAGTTTTCATCTTCATACTTTCCGGTTTCACTTAACTTGACAATGATCTCTTTAAAAGGCTCAAACTCTTCCGGATAGGTAAAGTTTTTCAAAGAGTGTACAAGCTCTTTATCTAACTCGGGAGAATAGATAAAAAGTTTTGATTCTAAATTGTTTTGTTGATGGTATAAAAGTGTTACCAAAGTGTTGAATCCAAGCCCGAAACAGATATCTAAGATATGGAGTTCTTTTTTCTCTTTTAAAAGCTCAAAAGCGGGAATAATATGCTTTTTAAAACTCTCTTTGAGTGCTCCGTCTTTAGTAGAGTGATAGTGTTCATCATACTCTTTAGAATATGCCGTATAACTTCCATCCTCACTTAAAACTAATTGATGATTGTCATCATTAAATATACCCATTTCCTACCCATTCACAAAATTATTATCTATTGTTCTTTAATATTAATAAAAAAATAAGATTAGTTTTTATAATATAGATTCATATCTTAACACAAAAGGGATAAAATGATACGTTCATTTGTTTTAAATTCAGGGGAGCTTCTTCTAAGTATTTTTTTCATATTACTTGCTACTATGATTCTTATTGGTGGCGTCAGTACAATGTTTACAACAAGTTTTTTTGCAGGGCTAGGGGTTATTATTGGTGGAGGTGCATATCTTATTGTTATGTTTTACGTCATTTACTTATTTGTTGATATGAGACATTCCCTTAAAGAGCTTGTCAAACAACAGCAAATCGAAGAATAACTTCTATAACTCTATTTCTTTTGAAATAGAGTTCCGCTTTCATACTCATTATTAAATAGAAAATCTCTCGCTGCACTAAGATCAAATCCGCTACATAAAAACATACTGCGACCTTTATCCATAATATATTTTGCCGCTTTTAATTTTGTTACAATACCGCCTGTTGCGAATTCGTTATTTGGAGAGTGTTCTTGTTCAAGATCCGAGTCATTGATCTCATTCACCTCTTTTAAAATTTTTGCATCCGGATTTGTTTTTGGATTTGCATCATAATAGCCTTGAATATCACTAAGGATAATGAGTGCATCTGCGTTTGTATAGTGTGCAACATGTGCTGAAAGTTGATCATTGTCTCCAAAAAGCTGGTCTGGAATAGTTGAAATATCGTTTTCATTTACAATCGGTAATATCCCGTTGCGTAATGCACTGTCTATAATATCTTGAAAAATCTTTGTATGTACTCGAGAGTCAAAATCCTCTTCCGTTAAAAGTATCTGTGCAATATCGACATTGAAAATATCAAACTTATTTTTATAACTATGCATAAGTATAGGTTGCCCTACCGATGCCAATACTCTTTTACTTACTGCTTTTTTTCTATCAAGTTTAAGTGCCGTATATCCAGAAGCGACTGCACCCGAAGTAACCAAGATAACTTCATACTCTTTTCTCGCTTCTGCGATCAAAGCTACAAGGTTTAACATCCTCTCTTTTGCTACTTCATCTCTATTCGTTAAAACACTACTTCCAACTTTAAATACTATCCGTTTCAAATACAATCCTTTCCAAAATTTCCTTCAATATAACATATGAAGCTTAGTGTGAAGTAAAGTTTACCATTTGTATTTGAGCATCACCTGGAACACATTTGATGTAATATCCGGGTCTTGCGTATAATAATGCCACTCCACACCGGCTGAGAGATTATCGCCAAAAGGGTGAAGGAACTGATTCTGACTCAATAAGTTTTTCTCTGTGTAGTCGGTAAAGCCATTGATATAAAAGAGTTCGAAAAAACTTTTTGTCTGATACGACAGTGTCACCTGATACACATTATCTCCGTGTACTTGATCTTTTTGGTAAAGATTTGCATTGAAAAAATCAAATCCGTAAACATCTAAAGCTGTTCCGATACCGTATAGGTAAGCTTTATAATCATGAAAGTCCGTGTTGTATTGAAATGCGGCAAACACTTTCTTTACAAATAAAAAGCTCAAATCCGATGAAGTAAGTGCACCTAAGTCTAACCTTGGTGACAACTCTCCATACTCACTTGTTTTATCATCATGGTATTTAAATCTGTCATCGGCAATACAGTAGTCCAAAAACGCATAAACATCCCCATATTCAAATGCACTGTAATGCTCCAATGTAATTGTTGTCTTACCACCGTTTTTTGTATCAAAAACATAACTGTTGCCATTAAAAGTTCCATACATTAACTGTACGTTTGATGTGGAGAAACCAAAAAGCTGAAGAGAGAAAATGAGAATGAAGAGTATATGTTTTTTCATTGTACACCTTAAAAAGAGAGATTTCTATATATAATCATTATAACACAACCTTGTTTCTACCGTTTTCTTTAGCAAAATACAACTTCTCATCAGCTTTTTTAATAGTCTCTAAAATATCTTTTCCTTCATCATACATTTGACAACCGAAACTACAAGTAACTGAACCAACTTTATTAAAGTTATACTCCTCAATCACAACTCTTAAATGTTCCGCTATCTGAGCTAGTGACTCTTCATGTTCTACAGCACTAATTACTATAAACTCTTCACCACCCCATCTTATAACTTTATCATCCATTCTTGTATGTTTTTTTACAAGCATTGCAACTGTTTGCAGAACTTCATCTCCGGCATCATGACCGTAAGTATCATTTACATTTTTAAAGTGGTCTATATCGAAAAAGATTATTCCCGTTTTGAATTCATGTTTTTTATTCACTTGTAAAATATTTTCTATATTTTTATTGAAATAGATTCTGTTATAAAGCTGCGTCAATTCATCGATATTTGCTTCTTTTTTGAGTTCGAGTTTTTCTACCATACTGTCTGTGATATCGATGAAATTTACAATATATTCGTTCTCACCGAAATTGTTTATGGAAACAGCAAAGGCGTGCGGTTCAACACTGTAGTTCAACATGGATACAACCCTTTGTCGTCCGCTAAGATTTAAAAGACTTTCAATCCAGTTCTCTTCATCCTCTTTCACCTTACCTAAATGAAAGAAGCTGTCTTGTTCTATAAATCTGTCACATATACAATTATATTTTTTGAGGAAATCCTCCATTTTCTCATAGCCGAAAAACTCTAAAAATGTTTTATTTGCAAACTTAAGCTCTTTACTGTCAGTCAATATTACTATCGAGTTTTGCGTATCAATAACATCCTGAAGTTTATGCTGCATCTCTTGCTGAGCATCAACCATCTGCGTAATATCGGATATATACCCTATAAAGTACTCAATATTGCCTTGTTCATCTTTTTTTACCACTGTATAATCTACTACCCACTTTACTTCACCAGATTTTGTCACTATACGATACGGTTCATGTGTAAAAAAATCAAGCTTCTTTTGTTCTGCACTCTCAACTTCTTGAGCGACCCTGTTGTAATCATCTTTATAAATACAGTCCAAATATGTCACTCTCTTAGTAAAGAAATCTTTTTGTGTATATCCAAGCATTTGTTCAATATTTTTAGATACATAGGCGACACTCCACTCCTCATCATTACACCATTTAAACAAGGTAGAATCACCGATGTCAAATAACGACAATAAATCTCTTTGTTCATCTACTAAATTTTCTATCTTGTCCTGATGTTCTGAAATAGACTCTTGTGCTTTCATATCTCTTATTTTTAATCTAGTTAAAATAAAAGAGATAAAAACTTCTATCAATACAAGAGGTATGAGGAAAATAAGGTTTAATTTAAATATATTGCACAGTTCATCACACATCCCTTCATATGTATGATATGCGATCAAGTACCACTTTCTATCACTTGCTATCGATCTTTTTGGGCTGATTACACTTACCGGATCGTATGTGAGATAATGCGCATATTTATTATCAAATTCCAATACGCTTTTTTCACCTTGTAAGATCTGATTCCATGCAGTTTTATAATCATCTGAAAATCTGTTTTCGCCCTTATGAAACATAAATCCAAACTCTTTATTTGAATCAAGTCCAATCAAATAGTATCCATCTTTGTTTAGCAATATATTGTTTAGATGTTCATCTGACTTTTTAATATCCTCCAAAAGGTTTTTTGCACAATAGTTTACAACTATATACCCTTTTTTCATCCCATTTACAAAAACCGGTTCAGCAAATCGGATCATCGGTCTATATGGCACTTCAACCTGACCATATTCAATATTTAAATCTAATGGTGAAACATAGATCTCATCCTTTTGTAACTTTGTCGCTTCGATATAATAATATCTTGAACTTTTATCTTGCAGATCTTTTTTTCTAACAACTTGATTGTTGATTCTGTCAACCCGGACTAACTCTTTTCCTTCTAAATCTAAGTATCTCACCTGTTGGTAGTGCTGATGATTTTTTGCAAACAGGAAAAAGTTAGTTTCTACCTTCTTAGTAAATTGAGGGTCGTCATTTTTTATTTTATTTTCTGCATACTCAACCATATAGTCAAGGTCCATCTCAATATGTGCAAGCATAGCTGTAATATTTTTTGATTTTTGTTTTAAAACCGTATCAAGTAGATTGTCTGTTTCACGAACGATTGAAAGATAAGAGTTGTAAAGAAAAATTGAATATATAAAGAGTGAAATAGTGAGAATTGAACCCAAAATTTTAAAAAATAAGATGTAAGGATTTTTGGTGTTCTTGAAGAAGTTCATATATTCTCTTTGTATTAATGTCTAACAATTCTATCATATATAAAATTAAAAAATTTTATAATCCATTACCCCACATATGAAGCTTCTTAGCCATTACAAGATCGTACCCTTCAACAACGTTTTCAATATAGTTAGGTGAACGAAATTCAAACTTATCAAGTAACTCTATAGTCTCTTCGATAGCCATTGTCCCTTTTTTCTCCATAATAATAATATGTGCAGCATTTGCTAAGGTTGTATAGGCAGTTTTAAGTATCTGCTCGGGTCGTAAATGTTGATTGAAGATATCTTTGAAGATTATCATATCGTGATCACGGGGCAAAGCTCGAAAAGGTTTTGCAAAACTATCTACTTGTTGTTTCTTCTCAACATCTAAGCTATCAAATAGTTCCTGATCCTCTGTGTAGTAAACAACTCTAAGCTCACCGTTGACATTTTTCATTAGTTCACCAAGAGCCGTTGTTGTTTGATCGGGCTGTGTGGTAACCTGCATATAGCAGTTACCAGGCAGCGGGTTAAAAAGTTCTAGAAACTGTTCGAGTTCCATCAAAATAACCTTTAAACCGCCATATCGTGAAGTTCACGGAAAAGATAAGCTTCAACTATATCGTCGATACTTCTTTGAGTATGTGCAACAAGAGGCATCATGTTGTACTCTAAAAACGGCATAGGGTTCTCAAAATCATTTATTAGGACAACCGCTTCAGAAAGATTGTCAAACTTATCGAATTCATCGGCGTGAAGTATCTCTACTACTTCACCCTCTTCGATCAGTATCTGTGCCCAAACTTTTGCATCGGCAACTTTTACAAGGGAAGCTTCTTGAACCTCGTCACTATCCATTGGAACTAAAACATACATCTACTTTTTTCCTACTTTTTTAAGGTTTAATTTCAACTTGTCGTTGTCCATTACACCAATTTTATGACTTAATACATCAGCAGCGATTTTCTTTGCATTTCTAAGTGAATGCATCTTATATGTACCGCACTGGTATACATTTAATTCCGGAATATCTTTTTCAGATTTCACGTTGAGTACATCTTCCATAGATTCTCTCCAAGCTTTTGCAACTTTTTTCTCTGATGGAGTCCCTATTACAGACATATAAAAACCAGTTCTACAACCCATTGGCGAGATGTCGATAATTTCCACTTTTTTTGAATTTAAATGATCTCTCATAAATCCTGCAAAAAGGTGCTCTAACGTATGGATCCCTTTTCCGTCCATCTTATCGACATTTGGTTTATAAAAACGAAGGTCAAAAACTGTAATCTTATCACCTGAAGGTGTTTTCATCCCTTTTGCACGGCGAACGGCAGGTGCAGGCATAATTGTATGATCAACTGTAAATGAATCTAGTAATGGCATAATTTTTTCCTTAATTTTATACGATTTTATTTCGCTATTCTACCGAGTTTTAGATTTATAATTCTGATCTTTGAAATTAATTAGCTGAAATAAGCACTAACATATCCAACTACGCTTTGCTCATCGTGACTCATCTCGGCACTTGTTCTATAATCTAAGATATGCCCGGCCATTCCTGATTTTTTTGCGCTTTTAATCATCCCCTCGACACCTATCATACCACACGCTTCACACCCTTGATGTAGTTTTGTAATATCTAAATTTTCTATCGCTTCTACACATACCTGATCAAGAGTATTTGCCTCTGCAAGAGTATAAAAATGGCTAAGATCGGTACTTATAATCACACCTATATCATCTTGCTTTAAGAGCAGATCTATGATCTCGGAAATTGTATCTGAATATGCACTAGAGTACACTAGTTCGACAACTTTAACATCCGGTATATAATATTTCAAAAACGGGAACTGCACCTCTGTTGAATGTTCATGATGTGCTTGAGGAAAAAATGAGAGTTGTAACTTTTCTTGTAAAATGTTTACAATCTCTTGATCGCTCTCTATACTACCAAAAGGTGTATCATACTTTTCATACGGACACATACTTACTCCGTGAAAAGCCACTCTGTGAGACGGGCCTATAACTACGAATCTTTTTATCCCCGAATGTTCCAGCATTCTGTGAGCTATATTTGCAGTATATCCAGAAAATACATACCCGGCATGCGGCACTATGACTGTACGAGTTTTTATATTTGGCAAGCTATGTTTATCATCGTACATTTTAGTAAAATACTCAAAATATTTTTGTATCTCATCTGCATTGGCAGGATAAAAACTTCCATTGACACTCATCTCTCTATTCATTGCCAAACTCCCTCTATTAACTCTCCACAACTACTACATCGAGAATTTTCCAGTCCGACTATCTCTGAAAAATAACCATCTCTTTGCACCACTTTTGCCTCACATGCAGGGCAGTAAGTAGAGCCGTCAGTTATTACATTTCCCAGATAGACATACTTTATCCCATACTTATGTGCAATATCTCTTGCTCTTTGTAATGTCTCTATCGGGGTACTCGGAGTATCCAACATTTTATAATCGGGATGAAATGCACTGAAATGCCATGGTATAGCTGTCCCTAATTTTGAGGAGATAAACTCTGCCATTTGATTTATCTCCTCATCGCTATCGTTAACTCCCGGAATAAGTAATGTTGTGATCTCTAGCCAGATTTCACTTTTTGCAAATTCCACAAGGGAATCCAAAACACCGTCAAGATTTGTTTTGAGAACTTTTTTATAATAGTCATGAGAAAAACTTTTCAGGTCAATATTTGCAGCATCAACCCATGAACGCATATCTTCTAAAACTTCATGCGATTCAAAACCGCTTGATACAAATACGTTCTTTAAACCTTTCTCTTTTGCCAATACACCGATATCTTTTGCATAAGGGTACCAGATAGTAGGTTCGTTGTAAGTGTAGCTGATACTCTCTGTTTTGTGTTCCAGTGCTAAAGCAACTATATCCTCTGGAGAATAATTGACAGCTTCATTAATTTGTGTTGTTTGTGAGATATCATAATTTTGACAGAACGGACATCGAAAGTTACATCCGACAGTTCCAAGGGATAACGATCTGCTCCCCGGTAAAAAATGGTATAGCGGTTTTTTCTCAATTGGATCGACATGTAAAGCACTTGGATGTCCATAAGTAGCATTTACAAGCTCGCCGTTAATATTGTAATTTATCCCGCATATACCGTTTTTATTCTCTTTTAGAGTACAGTAATGTTTACATAATACACAAGTGATTGAGTGGTCATCTTTATAACGGTAATATTGCATCGTATCTCTCCTCTATTGCTTCAACATGATATCTGTACATTGTCGGATGTTGTTGGTAGATCGAGGGATTTCCCCCTGCTTTATACGATAAGTGTTCTAAAAATTGTTCAGGTCTTGGAATATCATCCCATACTTGGGGTAAAAATGTTCCTTGATATCCTCCCCCTTGAAGAATAAGCCCATCTTTATGCGGTACGATTTTTGAGACTAGATCATCATAGTCACTGTAAGTTATTATCTCTGGTGGAGTTAAGACGGAGACCTCAATATCTAATGCATCGAGTTCGCTTACTCTTAAAGGGGAAAATCTTGGATCACCAAAAGCAGCAGAAAGGGCATTTTGGACTATATCATCCATAAGACTACGATATGCAATGATAGAACCTATACAACCACGCAACTGTTTATCGTAGTGAAGTGTTACAAAACAAGCACCCTCTTCTTCTAAATAGGGATACTCTTTAACTACAGCTTCTTTATCAAAACTATAACTGGGATCCAACCGGGATATGATCGCACTTTTAGCAATACGCAATAAAATAATATCTAGCATAAAAACCCTCCATTACATTCGGAGCTATTGCTATATTATAATACAAAAGTTGAAAAAAAGAAAATTTTGAAAAAGTTATTAAAAAATGGAAGGAGTTTGTTAGAAATCTAAAAACTTATTGATTTGCAGTAGATTGTGCAAAACTCTGAATGAAGGCGTACTAAAAGTACGTCAATTTCAGAGTTTAGTGCAAGATGCTGTGAAGCTATGAGTTTCTTAAACTCTAGCTTCTTCGCGGCGGTTTAAATACGCCCAGTTTTTGTCAACTCTCTCTTGCCACTCTTTGATAAGGTGTTTATATTCATCTTTGAAAAGGTGTTTGAAACGACCTTGAGCCGCTAAATACTCTTCAACAGGTACAACATTTTTAGGACGGTAAGTGATGTTTAACTCATGTCCATCAATGATCTCATACAGTGGGAACACTAATGAGTCAGTTGATAAGTCACTTAAGTACATAGTATCTTTTGGATCGAATTTCCACTCAGTTGTACAAGGTGAAACAGCATTGATAAATACCGGTCCATCTACTGCAAAACCGTGTTGGATTTTCTTAACCATGTCTTTCCATTTATTTGGAGCAACTTGTGCAGAGTATGGGATACCGTGGCTAGCCATGATAGATACCATATCTTTTTTGTTTTGTTTTTCACCGTAAGATACACGACCAGCAGGTGAAGTTGTTGTACTACCACCGATTGGTGTAGAAGATGAACGTTGACCACCAGTATTTGCATATACTTCATTGTCAAGTACAACGTGCATGATGTTATGACCACGTTCCATACAACCAGAGATCCATTGGAAACCGATATCGTAAGATGCACCGTCACCCGCGAAAGATACGAATTTAGGATTACGATCAGGTTGTTTTAGTCTACCTTTACGAGCAAGTGCTTTATGCATAGCTTCAGCACCTGCAACTGCAGTTGAACCATTTTCGAAACCGATATGGATCCAAGAAGCATCCCATGAAGTATACGGATAAACTGCCGTACAAACTTCTAGACATCCAGTTGAAGCTGAAAGTACTAAGTCATCGTTTGTAGCATTTAAAACTTCACGAACGATGATAGAGTGAGCACAACCAGGACAAAGAAGGTTTGCACCTTCAAATCTGTCTGCAGAAGTTGAGAACTCTTTTAAGTTTTTAATTTTTTTCATTTCACTCATGATAACGTCCTATAAAAATGATAGTTTCGGTCCACGAACACCGATAAACTGTTGTAATGGAGTTGTAACTTTACCAGCATCAACGTTTGCTTGAAGTTCAGTAAAGAGATCAGTTAAATGTGCCTTTGTTAAGTCACGACCACCAAGACCATATACATAACCAGAAAGTAAAGCATTTGTGTCTGCATTGAATAATGCACCTGCAATCTCGTTAAATAACATACCTGGAGCACCATTTGGAGATGAACGGTCTAATGCACCGATAGCTTTTACATCTTTTAATGCATCTTTAATTTGCTCAAATGGGAATGGACGAATAACTCTGATACCAACAACACCAGCTTTGATACCTTTTGCTCTCATCTCAGTTGCAACTTCACGAGCAGTTTCAACTGAAGTACCCATACATACAACTGCTACATCAGCATCAGCCATATCGTACTCTTCAACGATGTTGTATTTACGACCACTTAACTTTTCAAACTCATCAAATGCAGTTTGAATTTTAGGAAGTACTTTAGTCATAAGGTCATTGTGTTGACGAGCTTTATGCTCAAAGTGCCAATCTTCCTCTGTTTGTACACCATGTGTTACAGGATGTTCAAAGTCAAGCATATCATTCATAGGTTTAAAGTCACCTACAAAGTTATACCCTTGATCATCAGTTAAAGTTTTTACACCTTGTGCAGTATGTGAAGTCATGAAACCATCTTGGTGAACCATACATGGAAGTCTTACTTCGTGATCTTCAGCAACTTTAAAAGCGATGAAGTTTAAGTCATATGCATCTTGTGGACAGTATGCATCTAATTGAATCCAACCAGAGTCACGACCAAGGTACATATCTGAATGGTCACCGTTTACGTTAAGCGGAGCAGCAAGTGCACGGTTAACAACATTTAAAACGATTGGTAAACGCATACCAGACGCTTGGTATAAAGTCTCTACCATTAGTGCAAAACCTTGAGAAGATGTTGCAGTAGCAACACGACCACCCGCAGCTGCAGCACCGATACATCCAGACATAGCTGCATGTTCAGATTCAACCATAACGAATTCACCCTCAACGTAGTTATCCGCTAAGAATTTTGCATACCCTTCAACAATTGGAGTAGAAGGAGTAATAGGATACGCAGCAACAACATCGATTTGACATTGTCTCATTGCTTGAGCAGCAGCGAAGTTTCCATCCCATACTTCAATGTCTCTTAATTCCATTTTATCAAATGCCATCTATTTCTCCTTAGTTTCTTTCTCTGGCCATCTAGCAATCTCAGTCTCTTCGTCTGCGTGCTCTGGGAACATTAAAAGTGATTTAGGGTTTGTTGGACAAACCTCAACACATATACCACAACCTTTACAGTGGTCCATATCTACACCAACCATTTTTTTATCTCTTGAAATAATAGAGATATCTGGACAGTAGATCCAACAAAATTGACAATCTATACAATAGTCTTTGTTGAAAACCGGTTTTTCAATTCTCCAGTCTGCAACAGATGCAGAGAAAGAGTTGTTTTGTGAATAATTACGATCTTCTTGTAACGTTCCGGCAATATCATCGATACCACCGTCAAAAGAACGTAACATAGCTCCTATTTCAAATTCATTCCAACCTGTATTTGCCATTATACGCTCCTTACTTTACTTCGTCATATGCGCGCTGAATAGCGATCATATTTGCATCAATAATTTTTTGTGGTAGTTTTGCAAGAATTCTTTGCATACTCTCTTTAAAGAATTCTATATCATACATACCAGAAATCTTCATGAATGCACCTAACATTGGTGTATTTGGAATAGGACGACCGATAGTCTCTTGTGCTATTTTAATACAGTCAACAGTATAAACTTCTTTATCTGCTAGTTTTGGTTGAGACTTTTTTAACTCTTCTGTAGTCATGTGAGTTGTAATAATATATTTTGTTGTATCTTTGTGGTTAATAGTCACATCAGATGTGTAAACTAATGCTGGGTCTATCACGAAAACATAATCAGGTTCCATATATTTTTCATGATTCATAATCATCTCATCATCAACACGGTTATACGCAGTCATTGCAGCACCACGCTTAGCTGAACCATAGAATGCAAATGCTTGTACATGCTTACCAGTTGTAGAAATTACGTCCGCTAAACCTTTAGCACCTGTAACAGCACCTTGACCAGCACGACTATGCCATCTGATTTCTAGCATAAATTCTCCTTAATCTTTATCGAGAAATGTGATTTTCTCTATACTTTTAGATGGTAGTATTTTAGAAAAGATGCACTTAAATATAGCTTGATAATATAATATAGATTACTTTACAAGGTAATAGTGTTTCATTTTATACCCTTTAAGTACTCTATTGCCTCGTATGTGGTGTTAAATATCGTTGAAGTGTGTTTAATTAGTGTGTTTTTTTCTCCATATCCGCTTAAAACTCCTATACTTTTTACAGAAGCATTTTTTGCACTGATAAGGTCGAGTTCAGTATCACCAATCATCCAAATATCTTTTTGTTTAAGATTTGAAAAAGATTCTAAAGCTTTTTGAATCGGTTCGGCATGAGGTTTTGGATTTTGAACATCTTCCCGTCCTATTAAAACTTGAAATTTATCCATAATTCCAAAATGTTCCATCAATATTTGAGAGTATTTTCCCGTTTTTGTGGTTACGATGCCGAGCTCTGCAAATTCACTTGCCAGCTCAACAGCTTCTCGTGCCTGTGGTAAAAGTTCTGTTTTAAGTGTAGATATCTTTCGATAATGTTCTTTATAAGAGTCTACAAAATCCCAAATGCTTTCCTGCGGTGCACCTAAATCACTAAACATTACATCCAAAGGATGGCCTATCAACGCTTTGATCTCTTCATCACTCGGATGTGGATGGTTATGCAAGTCAAATGAGTGGTGAAACCCCTCTAAAATAGCTTCTGTTGAATCTATAAGGGTTCCGTCTAAATCGAAAAGTATAATCATATTAGAATTGGTAGTTTGCAATCACTCTGTATTGCGTTAATTGTTTGATCTGAGTAACACTTCCATCTTTGTCAGCACCCGTATTGTTATCTACCCAGATCCCTTTAAGCGCTAAAGAGAAATGTGTATCGTATTTATATCCAAGAACTACATTGTAATCTCTTTGATCTTTATCAAAGCCTGCTCTTGAGTTTGTAGTATTTAAAAATGAAAAAGTTGTTGAAAAGCCTTTATAACCTGTAAAATCAAAACCTTGCGCATATGCCATCTTAATCCCTTGTGAACCACCGATATACACACTGTCAGCTTTCAAAGCAGAACCGTAAATAGATTGGAAAAGGTCGTTTGATGTGATCATATTTGTAAACAGCGGTGTACCGTCCCATGGCAATACTAAAGAGTCGTGAGAACCTTCATCTCTTAAAACATTTGAATAAGCAAGTGTGAATGCCGACTCATCAATTTTTGCAGTTGCTTTGATAGCAAAAGCATTTACATTTATTTTTCCATCAGCATACGTTGGGTTTGCCGCAAAATAATCATCCGCATTCCCAACACTCATTTGGTTGATGTACTGTGCAGCCAATGTAGTTGCAACATTATCAAATTTATGTGTAATTTTTGCATCTACATAGATAGAGTTCATAAAATCAGGTGCATAATACTCATACGCTCTTACTTCAAGTGCATCTGTTTTATATATACCGTCAAGCATATACACATTCCCATTATCAGAACCTGTTACTGCCATTGTGTCTGCACCCAAAGCATGTTCAACAATATTTGTAAATCTATCCGATGTTCTTTGTTTAAATTTATCCAGGTAAGAGAAACCGAGTGCTATCTCATTGTTTAATTTGTAGTCTATAAACGCACCCTCAACGGCAGAAGGAAGCATTCTTACCTCTTTAGCATCTATTAACGGTGAATGCATTACCTCTCTACCAAATGTAAATGCTAAATTGTCGTATGTGTACTTGATATACGCTTCACCGAGTACTGAGAAAGAGTCATCTGCTCTGTTTGGATCATTGTAATAGACACCGTTATCTTTTCCTAGAATTGAAGTATCAACACTACCATCTAGTCCAAAAGCATTTGTAGTCATAAAAGTAGCTTTTGCACTAAAACCTTTTAACTGTGCCGTTTCATAAGTCAACTTACCGCCCAGCGAGTTTGCATTAGCCGATGTACTCGGAGCCGATGCAAAATCTTTATCTGTCTGAATGTAGTAGTATTTTACGTTAGCGTTTACTTTCCCCTCTGTAAACATCTTCTCTACACTGTTTACTTCGTTTGCACTCAATAAACTTCCTGCAACCAGTAAACTACCTAATAGTTTTTTATTCATTCTTTCCCCTGTATCATTTAAAAGCGGCGATTTTAGTGAAATTATGATTAAAAAACTCTTATTTTTCCCATCGGATATAGTTGTGCCATATTCCGCTAAGGGCAGGCTCTATATTTTTTATATCTTTATTGACTGCAGTTATGGAGTTTGGGATATATAAAAATAGATAGGGATTATCATTGGTAATGATCGAGAACATCTCTTGCCATTTTTTTGCCAATGCTTCTCGATCAACCATAGCCTGAGATTCTTCGATCATCTTATCTATCTTTTTATTTTTGTAACCTACAAGATTAAATCCACCTGTTTTATCGTTATCACTATGCCAGAACATATACGGATCAGGAGTCGGTGAGAGTCCCCAGCCAAGAAGTACGGCATCAAACTTATGTGGAAATACAACTGTATTTAAAAATGCCTGCCACTCCATAACTCTAAGCTTTACAATAACTCCCGCCTGAGCTAATTGATGCTGGAGAATCTCTGCCGCATATGGTCTGATCTTGCTTGAGTTTGAAGTTACTATCTCAAACGTAAAAGGGTTGTTTGCATCATAGCCCGCTTTTTTAAGCAATAATTTTGCTTTTTGTATATCTTGCTTCGGTGCTTTTACATCCGGATTAAAAGCTGCACTTCCAGGAAGAAACGGTCCCGTACAAACTTTTGCGTGTTTAAAAAAAAGTATATCTACCAGCTCCTGTCTGTCTATCGCTAAAGAGAGCGCCTCTCTCACATCCGGATTTTGAAACTTTTTCTCACGCAGATTAAATCCGAGATAGGTGTATGAGAGTGAAATTTTTTCATAAATATTAAAGTTGTTAAAAAACTCTTTGTTTAACTGTCTCTCATACGCCATAGGTTCAAGTGAGCCGAGATCGAGCTTTGAAGATTTCAACATCAAAAAACTTGTCATCGAATCTGCGATCACATGAAAAGCAATTTTATCTATCTTTGCTCTGCCTTCAAAATACTCATCAAATGCTTTGAGTTCTATATCTTTTGAGAACTCTAGCTTTTCAAGTTTATACGGACCTGTTCCTATCGGATTTGTATTAAACTTGGAACTCATCATATTTTTTTCATTTTTTAAAATATGTTCGGGGATAATCCCCATCATCCAAGTCTCTAAAGCTTTAAAATAGGGTTTTTTATAATGCACTTCAACTCTGTAATCGTCAAGAATTTTTACATTCTCTACAAAACGAAATCCTGAACTGTACGGCGAAGAGATCTTGTCCGAGTTCAGAGTCTCGTAAGTGAACAACACATCTTTAGCACTGAACGTTTCTCCGTCATGCCATTTTACACCCTTTCTTAACTCGAATACTAAAGTTTTATCATCTTTAAAGTAGTAGTTTTTTGCAAGGTCTCCAATGATGTTTTTGTTGTCTTTATCATATTTTACAAGACCGTTAAAAATAAATCCCGCTATCTCTCCCGAGCTTGAATCAGTTGCTAGCAGAGGATTTAATCTTGAAGGATTTGCCGACGTTGCAAGATGCAAAGTCGATGCGAAAAGATTGTAAGTGATTAGAAGCGCAAAAAGAAATTTCATATTTAGTTAATCGGTTTCCCGTTCACAAGAAGTTGTCCGTTTTTATAGGTTGATTTAAACTTCACACTATTCTCTTGCACTTCCGCATATGTATATATATTGAGCCCTTTATTTTCCAACTCTTGATAGAGCTCTTTTGAAAGTACCAGTTCAGAACTCATATCTATGTTATTTAAAGCATCCATCGGCATTTGTTTCATTTTTACTGCAAGATCCGGGTCTGCTTTAATGTTTACAAGAGAGTTAAAACTAAACCCTTTATACTCCTTAGTTTTGTTATAGATAATATCATCAACAGAGATATTTTTAATATTTAACTCTAAACCTTTTGAGAACAGATCGATTATCACCTTCTCGATCTCTTTTGACGTTGTACGACCTGTTTTTACATTTTGGTCAGCCACTAATGTTTGCAGTTTATCAAACAACTCTTTATCAAGTTGTGAGAGTGCAAATTCATATTTAAACTCTTTAACTGCCAAGTCAAGTTCAGAACCTTCTATAGTCATCTCTTTAAAGGCCGAAGTTCCAAAAAGTTTAGTTTTTTCCCCTTGATCATCAGAAGCAAACTTTCCACTGAAGTCATTTACGTTCATATACAGAGCATCATTTTTTTCATCTACAATAAATTTAAAGTTTTTCACACTTAGATCCGTATTGTAAGTTGCTTTAGATGTAAAATCTGAACTCCCCTGAAAATTTTCCACGTTAAATACAAACTTATCTCTTTTATCTACAATGTTAAGATTGAGTTTTCCTATATGAAAAAGTGAACTTTGAGGTGCTATCAACCTCCCTTTTCCATCAAACTTTGTGTCGTTTAAAAAGAGTGTTAACGTAGTACCGTCTTCTGCTTTGAATGTTTGTTCAATATCCTTAATGTAACCGTCAAATTGCTCACTTGATAGATGATAGTTCATATGGTAACTAAGACCTTTAGTCGCAAGAAAGCTATCAAGCTGTTTATAAAAATTTATATCGTTTTTTTTCAAAGATTCCATCATTTTTTCAGAAAAATCTATAGGATAGATATCTAGTGCTATTGTGCTAAAAAAAGGAATATTACTGTGCTCGACATCTACACCGACTACTACACCGTTGATCAAAGAATCTACATAAGGGGGTATTTGGTTTGTAGCATATTGGTTTAAAAAGTCTATAAATTTTGCAGAATCTTGAAGTAAAAATTCGTAGTGTTTAGAGGTTGTAAGATAGGAACTTGTTTCTAGTGATTCTTTCACTTCTAAACCATGGTTCTTAAGTTCATTAACTCTTTCATCCATCGTAGAGCTGACATACTTATTTCCAATGATTGGTAAAGTGGCTAAAACACCAATAACTAATACGATGAGTATCGAAACTTTTTTCATATACTAAACCTTTATATTTTATTGCGAGCATTATATACAAAAGTTTTTAAAGATAGTGAAAATTGAAAAAATGTGATTTATATTTTAGAAGAATAAAGAAAGTATCCAGAGAAAAACTCTGGATAGATTGTAAGAAAAGTTTTCTCGAAAAAACGATTAACGTTTTGAGAACTGACGAGAACGACGTGCTTTTCTTTTACCTGGCTTTTTACGTTCAACAACACGTGAATCACGAGTCATCATACCTTCAGGTTTAAGGATAGCTTTTAACTCTGGGTTAAATTTTACTAATGCACGAGAAATACCGTGGCGAAGAGCGTCAGCTTGACCACCGAAACCACCACCTAAAGTAGTAGCAACGATATCTACAGCACCGTCTTGTTTAGTAATGTTTAATGGTTGTTTAACACGAAGTTTTTTCGCCTCAAGACCACCTAAAAACGCGTCTAAAGAAAGACCGTTTACAGTAATTTTACCGCTACCTGGAGTTAACCAAACTTTAGCGATTGAGCTTTTACGACGACCAGTTGCATATATTTTATTTGCCATATATCAATCCTTACTTAGCAATTTGTGCAGTGTGAGGATGTTGGTCACCTGCATATACTTTTAATTTTTTAAGCATTTTTGCACCAAGCTTAGTTTTAGGAAGCATACCACGAGTAGCTAATTTATATAGTTTCTCAGGGTTTTTCTCTAAAAGCTCAGTCATTTTAACACTTTTTGTACTACCGAAGTAACCAGAGTGAGAGTGGTACTCTTTATTAGCGATTTTACCTAAACCGTTAAATTTTACTTTAGAAGCATTGATGATAACTACGTAGTCACCACAGTCGATATTTGGAGTATAACATGGTTTGTTTTTACCACGAAGAGTTGTAGCTACTTCACTGATTAAACGACCGAATGTTTTACCCTCTGCGTCAATCAAAACCCATTTTTGATCGATTTGTTCAGCAGAAGCAATTTTAGTAAATTTCATTCTTGAACCTTTCAAGTTTATATTTTAAGTGGTGGAAGTATAGCTGGATAAACTTATATTCTACTTAATTTAAGGTTTTTATAAGATTTTAATGTTTGAGGCAAAAGTTTTGGATTTGGAATTTTACCATAAATGAAACAAAATCATCGTTATGTAATAAAAGATATAATGTTCATTTCAGTAGAACTTTTGTATAATTTGAAATCAATTTTGTTATTTAAAATTAAAGGAAAGTAATATTATGTTAAAAAAGTACACTCTTTTATCGCTTACTTTTGGGCTTTTAACTACACCTGCACTTATGGCAGAGACTCAAAAATCTGCGATTAAAGCAAACGGTCAAGTAGTTTATCTTGATCAACAAAAGAATGTAGAAAATATCCAAGATATGTTCAAAGAGGGAAATTTCTACGGAAGATTAAGAAACAATAACTTCTACTACCGTTACGACGATTCAGATAAAAACTCATATTTAGTTAATGCTATCGGTGCAAGTCTTATTTACAAAAGTGCCAACTACAACGGTTTCGATTTTACGGTTGGGGGCTATGCTTCTCGTGCATTTTTTAGCGAAAATGAAAGCAATATTAATACACTCGGACCGGCAAAAGACCTATTAAGCAGATTTAACTATGTAAATACAGGCAGTAAAACTTTATACGCTTTTGCTCAGGCAAATATCGCTTACACAGTTTCAAAAACAAAACTTACAGTTGGTCGTCAGCTTGTTGAAACTTTCTATACAAAATCAAACGATACTAAAATGATCCCAAACAGTTTTGACGGTGTAGTTTTAGAATCACAAGATTTAAAAGATACAAAAATCAAACTTGCATATTTAGCAAAACAAAAACTTCGTGACCATCAAACTTCACACTCTATTTTAATGTATGGAGATGCAAACCTCTCTTCTTATACAAGACCTGAATGGAATGGAAATGATGACTCTGCTATGCATAAAGGGTTAACATATACGGCATTAAAGGCTGCAGACAAAAATACAGAGGCTCCTTTACTTGTAATAGATGGACAAAATAATTCTGTAGAAAATCTACAAGTAAATTTTGCTGCGTATGCAGTACCTGAACTTTTATCACAAGCTATGGGTGAACTAAACTACAAAGTAAATCTAGACGGTTTTTCAATCACTCCGGGCGTAAGATACATACAACAGTTCGATAACGGTGCGGGTGCTGTAGGTGGAGCTGCACTTTCTGGAACTACAACGGGATATAAAGATCCAAACTCACTAGATGCACAGATGATTGCAGCAAGAGTTGTAGCAAATGTTAGTGACTACAAAATTAATCTTGGGTATACGAATATCTTAGATAAAGCTGATCTTGTAACTCCATGGAGAGGGTTCCCTACAGCGGGTTATACTAGAAGTATGGGGATCTATAACTGGACTGCAAATACAAAAAGTTATAGAATTGAGCTTGTAAAAGGTGCGAACAAAACAGGTATCTATAAAGATGGATTTATCCAAACATCTGTATTATACATAGATGGTGATCAAGATAAATCCGGAAAAGACAGAGTCTATTACTATTTCGGGTATGTTAAAAACCTAGAATCGGCTCCTGAGTTCCAATACCGTGTTAGACTTGGTTACGGAGACTTTGTGGGGCCAAGCAGTGCAACATCTGACTATTTAGATTCAAGACTAGAGTTTAACTACACTTTTTAGAGGAACAGTTATGAGTGACTTCATCGCAACGATCATAGATATACAGTCGGTACAAAGTTTACACCTTGTGAACTTAACGTTTCAAGGGCATAACCTATCTATGATCTCTTTAGAGTTAGGCGATGAAGTAGAGATTGGAGCAGAGGTAAAACTCTGCGTCAAACCGTCAAACGTTACTTTAACTAAGCAGTGTACAGAAGAGATAAGTATCTCAAATCAGTTGCCGTCGCAGATCTCATCTATCGAATTTGGAGAGATTTTAACAAGTGTTAAACTTAGTTTTTTTGACTACCAATTTGAGACTTTAATTACAACACACAAAGCAAAACAGATGAATTTACAAGAGGGAGAAGAGATTATTGCACTTATTAACGAGAGTGACCTCTCTATCTCATCGGTACTATAAAATATGAACTTACTATATGAGCTTGATCTAGAGCCGTTTATACTCTCTTTTAAACTTGCAGCTATTACGACATTGGTACTTTTTTTGATCTCCTTACCGTTTGCCTGGTATCTTTCACAAACACGTTCAAAATTCAAACCTTTTTTAGAAAGTTTAACCGCTTTACCAATCGTACTGCCACCTTCAGTTTTAGGATTTTACATACTCGTAGCACTCTCACACAATTCACCTATCGGTACATTTTTTGAGGATGTTTTTGATATAAAACTTGTTTTTTCTTTTACCGGTCTAGTGGTTGCAAGTGCTTTTTACTCTCTGCCGTTTATGGTTCAGCCGCTTCAAGGGGGATTTGAGAGCCTTAATAAAAACATGATCGAAGCAAGCTATATAGCCGGAAAAAGTAAGACAGTAACTCTTTTACGTGTCGCTTTGCCAAACATCAAACCGGCACTTCTTACCGCTGTCATAGTAACCTTCGCCCATACCGTAGGGGAATTCGGTGTTGTACTTATGGTTGGGGGAAGTATTCCCGGTGAGACGAAAGTTGCATCTGTAGCTATCTATGAGATGGTAGAGGTTATGGATTATTCAATGGCACACGTCTATTCGGCAATTATGGTATTTATCAGTTTCTGTGTACTTTTAAGTGTCTATATTTTCAATCGCAGATATCAAAACAAGATCGGTATTCATTAATGGTAAAAATAGATATAACAAAACAACTTCAAGGTGCTTCGGGAGATATGAGCCTTGATGTAAACCTTCACATAAAACAGGGTGAGTTTATAGCCCTAAGCGGTAAAAGCGGAAGCGGAAAAACTACACTGCTTAGAATCCTTGCCGGTCTTGAAGAAGCAGAGGGAAATATTACAGTTGATGAGAATATCTGGCTCGATCGTAAAAACAATCTTGCCCCTCAGCAAAGAGAGATCGGATTTGTGTTTCAAGACTATGCCCTTTTTCCAAATATGACTGTAGAGGAAAATCTACTCTTTGTAAACAAAGACAAAGCCCTTGCAGAGCATCTTTTGGAAGTAACTGAACTCACTGAACTTAAAAACAGGCTGCCACATAAACTCAGCGGCGGACAAAAACAGCGCGTTGCGCTTTGCCGCTCACTTATGAGCAGACCGAAGATTTTACTTCTTGACGAGCCGCTCTCCGCACTTGATCCCGCTATGAGAACAAAACTGCAAAACGAGATACTCACACTCCATAAAGAGTTCAATATTACTACGATTATGGTAAGCCACGATCCAAGTGAGATCTACCGTCTCTCCTCTCGTGTAATTGTTTTAAATGAGGGAAAAGTTATAAATGACGGCTCGCCAAAAGAGATACTCCTTAAAACTACAGGAAGTGCAAAGTTCTCTTTTGACGGGGAGCTTTTAGATATCATAAAAGTGGATGTTATAAATATTGCCATTATCTCGATCGGACAACAGCTAGTAGAGGTGGTTGTAAGTGATGAGGAGATCAAAAATCTCACCATCGGTCAGGCGATCAACGTAAGTACAAAAGCGTTTACGCCGATTATTAAAGCCTAAACTTTTTTAAGCTTGATTCCGTTACCTAAAAGGTAACACAGGTACCCTTCAGCTTTTTCGTTGGTGATCTCACTCACGGCTCTCATATACCCTTTGACCTGTTTTTTGTACTCATCTTCAAACTGTTCACCCGTTTTGTAGTCGATGATTACCCATGAGTTCTCTTTTTTCACAAGGAGATCGATGTAGCGGAGATTGTTTTTGTACTTGAAAGCTTTTTCTTTGTGACACTTCCCATCAACCAGTTCTAAAAACTCTTTGTTTTGTACAAGTGCTCTTACTCTTCTTTCAATCTCGCTAAACTCACCCTCTTCCAGAGCAAATCCAAACTTGTTTGCACACATATCTAAAGCAGACGCTATTGAGACCTCATCAAAAGACTCCAACATCTCCAAAGTGTAATGCGTTGCAAGTCCAAAGTTGATGTTTGCCAGATCTTCCTCTTTTTCATCTTCTAAAGCTAGGATCTCCGCTTGTGTACCGTAGTAGAGATCTTTAAAATGAAATAACCCGTACTGCTTCTCTTTTTTCTTCTCTTTCACCTCGCAGCGAAGTTCACCGAAAGAGCCATCTTGCAACTCTAAAAGATCAAAGAGCGAATCTTTAGTTTTTTTCACGATAAAGAGGTTTTCACGTGCCCTTGTAAAAGCAACATAGAGGGCATTTAAACTATCCTCTTCGATCAGGGCTTTTTCACGTGCAAGTGCTTCTGCATAATCAAGATCGATCTTGTCTCTGCCGCTTATTCTCAGATAGATACTCTGTAAGTTGATACCGTCATATTTGTAAATGATGCTATCACGCGAAGGGGGCGCTTTTTTAAGTCTGTCCATCACGATCACGTGCTCATACTCCAAACCTTTTGACTTGTGAATAGTAAGCACTCTCACACCGCTGATGTCACTTGCAGCAGCCGAGACATCCAAACGCTCATACTCAAACAGAAGCGCTTCTATATCTTGGTAGTTTTGCACGGCACTCATAAAACGAAGAAGGTGAAAATCGTTTTCAAAAAGTTGGTATTTGTCTATAACATTTTTAATAATATCCAAAAGTGTATTTCTGCTAAAATCAACTTTCTCGATCACCTCAAGCTCACGTCCAATCAAAGCAAAAAAGTTATGTCTGTAAAGCTCCTCTCCAAAATAGAGATACTTCAGGTACTCCAATACAGCTTTTACACTGCGCTGATTGATAAGTTTTGTCGTCGTCTCGGTTACGACATCTATTCCATTACCGTCAAGAAGGTTTTTCACCGCCTCCCCATCACCATTTGTTGCACATAAAATTGCAATCTCATCACGATCGGCACCTAACGACATGAGATGTTTTACCTGCTCAAGCACCTCATCTAAAACTTCATCATTGGTTTTGATCGAAACATAGCCACCCATAGCCTCAGCACGAACAAGCTGCGGGGTATAGTTTTTTATTTTTTCTAGAAAAGTATTGTTGACAAACTCCACAACCTCTTTTTGTGAGCGGTAGTTTACACGGAGTTTGTCCACCTGAGTAGAGTTTTGTTTTGCCACCTCGCCAAAGAGTGCTGAAACTCCCCCGCGAAATCTATAGATAGACTGCTTCACATCCCCTACAAAGAAAAAGCTTCCCTCTTCCGAGACACCGGTTCCCGATGTGATCTCATTAATAAGCGGTTTTAAGATCTCATACTGGATAATGCTGGTATCTTGAAACTCATCTAAGAGCATATGCTCGATTGTGCTATCTAGTCTAAAGTATAAAAATTCACTGTCATCCAAGCGGTGGAGAATCTCATAGACCAACAGCGTTACATCTGAGAAGCTCAATTCACTGTCATCTATATAGAGCGCTTTTTTCGATTTTTTATAGAGCTCTACCAGCTCGTTTAAAGCGTAAAAGAAGTTCTGCTCCTTCTGGCGAAAATACTCCTGTATAGCCTCTTGGATCACCTGCAGATTGCTATCCATCTCCGGAATATAACACTTTTTAAATACCCAGTACTCCAAAGTCTCCTGATACACCCAAGTGGTACTAATCAGTGCTTCAAAACTCTCAACATTCACCGCTTTTTGCAGAGTTGCCGAAGCCCCTTTACACCCTGCTACGATCTTTTGAATATTTGACAATGCTTCAAGTGCTTTTGCCT
This sequence comes from Sulfurimonas sp. hsl 1-7, assembly GCF_030577135.1. Taxonomy (NCBI): domain Bacteria; kingdom Pseudomonadati; phylum Campylobacterota; class Epsilonproteobacteria; order Campylobacterales; family Sulfurimonadaceae; genus Sulfurimonas; species Sulfurimonas microaerophilic. Next base: position 256,821 of record NZ_JAUIRR010000003.1, read on the forward strand.
CATAACTCTTATCGAACGATTTTCTGTAAGAGAAGTTTGCTAGCTCCTCTTTTTTCTCGTAAAACTGGTTTAAAAGGGTAAAGATATCACTCACCCTTTTTTTCGATTCAAGAGAGAGATCGATCAAGATATTTCTTTTATTTGCAACACTTACTTCAGATAAAAAACGGCTCATCAGTTTATGTTCATGTTGTGCAGAAGCGGTAGTAAAGTCCGGCATCAACGAAGCGTATAAAGAGAACTTACGAAGTATGTGAGTGAAAAAACTATCAATCGTCATGATCTTAGTATTTGCATTTAAAAACTCTTTTAAAATCTGTGTTCGATGCTCTAAAAGATACTCTTTGGAAAAACCGGTAACTTTTGCGATCTCGGCAAGCTCCCCTCTCTTTTCAAGCTCTTCGAGAGTCTCCACAATACGCTCACTCATCTCCGATGCCGCTTTGTTTGTAAAGGTAAGTGCCAAGATTTTAGAAGCCTCAGCCCCTTTGAAAAGCAAAGAGAGATAACGCACAACAAGCATAAAAGTCTTTCCGCTTCCCGCACTTGCTTCGTAGGCTAGGTTATTGATAAAATTACTCATCTCTACTCTCTATCACACAAAATTTTATACGCACAATATTGACACGCTTTTGGATCTTCACACTCTTTGACTTCTATATCTTCTACCTGTAGCAGGTCTTGTATATGCGACTGTAGCAGTGCTATCTTCTGCTCTAAAAACAGTTCCTCTACTACTTTACCCTCTTTGAGATCGTAAAAGGCACACTGTTTTACACGTCCGAGTTTTGTTGCTAAAAGGTAGTAGAACTCCAGTTGGAAATCCGTTGCTTCGGTGACGTTGTTTTTATTGTAAAGTGTGTAGAAACCTGTTTTATAGTCAAGTACGCTTACACCCTCTTCGCTCTGATCAACCCTGTCAAGCACACCGCTAAGGATAAGCCCGTCATATTCAAGCTCAAGCGGCTCCTCCGTTTTAAACACATATTGACCCTGTTTAAAACGTTCTATCTCCACTTCGCAGAACTTTCCTAGTATCCTTTTTTGCAGTGCGATCTGATAACGGATAAACTCGCTGTCTTCACACACATTATCAAGCTCTTTTTCAAGGTCACGTTGCAACTCTTGAACATCTAAATAATGATCTTTTTTTGTGTAGAGATTGCATAAAGCACGGTGTACGTGCTCTCCGATCTCATACTCCTCAGGAATATCTTTTGGGATCTTATGATCTTGGAGTTTGAGAATATAGTTTAGGTAAAACTTCTTCTTACACGTTAGGTAAGTTTTGAGTTTTGTATTTGAGAGTTTTTGCCCATGAAAACTATATGGCACTACAAATGGTTTTGACTCTGTAAATGGTGCTGTACGTTTACTAAAAAGAAGCTGTGCATAACTATGTTCATCGTAAAGCTTATTCTCTTTTATCCCCAACTGCTTTAAAAAACGGCTCGGATTTGTATCGCTTGCACTCACATAAGAGATAGCAACCTCTTTGGAATTGATAAGAAGCATATTGTAGTAGTGTTTTTGAAGGTTTTCCCGATCAGACATTGTTGGCAGTGATGCCTTTTCTCTGATGTTAGTGTTTAAGAACATATCTTTGTCACTCTTTTTCGGAACATTCCCCTCGTTAAAGTCAACTATTACTACAGCATCAAAGGCAACACCGCGGCTCTCTAGAACACCCATAACCGTTATTTTACCACCACGTACATCATCTATGGTTGTTTTGGCCAGGCGCTGCATAAAAAGGTTCAGAATCGACTTTGAACCCATGTTTTTCATAAAAGGGAGCACCTTTAAAAAAGTGTAAAGCTCTTTGTCGTAGATCTTCAGCTCCGTCTTATCTGTTATAAACTCACGCAGCTTATAAAAACACTCCTCTAAGAGTGTAAAGTTGTCACGTGCCCCGTACATCTCTATAATTACGTCTGAGAGCTCTTTGCCGAATCTTTTACTTCTATGTATATTCTCTTGTGAATCTTGCTCTAACGCTTTTATATTTGCATCTAAGAGGGTATATATCTTTGAATTTCTAAAAGATGTTCCCATTGCAAAGTTAAAGTTAGATTTTCGATCAAAGCTTTTTAGCAGCTCAGCTTTAGATTCGTTCGGAAGTATCACAGCTATCTTCTCAGGTTCATACCCCTTTTGTATAAAGTCGTACACCTTTTTTTGAATAAATGCGACCTGCAAGATATCTTCACTAAAACTCTCGCAAGAGATAGCATCGATCTTCTCAATCTTTGTTTGTGAAAGTATCTCTTGTGTAGAAATATTTAAAAGATACTCATACCCTATCTCAAGTTCAAAGCCAAACTCTGCAAACTGCTCTTGCATTTTTGTATTAAACGGTGTGGCAAAAAACTTTATCTTGAGTTTCGAGATCGTAGCAACTTGTTGTAGAAGTGAGATCTCAAAATTTGTAAGATATCCATCGAGATATATCGTTATACTCTCTTTATCTTTTACGTATGCAGTGTTAAACTTGTAAAGCTTCGGTAAAAAGATCTTGTCTAACACCTTCTGCTCATCACACAAAAGCTCATAACGTCTGTAGAGCTCTTCTAAGATGGTGATATGTTCCTCATACTCTGCATACAAGTCGGCATCACGCAGTTTTTTGATGTCATAAAGCTCGGCACTCAGCTCTTCAAAAAATTTAAATATATAGGAGCTGTTTTTCGTAAATGTGAAGAAGTTACGCTCTATTTGGAGTTTTGAGAACTCCTGAAAGTCAGAAGCCTGCAGAAGCAGTAATATACGACTGTCATCATCGATATACTTATATCCTTGAACGATACACAACTTTGAGATAAATTCACTCATCGTTATATAGTCAGGAAGAAAAAGTGTTTGATTTTTGTTTTTGAGTTGCTCGTGCCTAATAGCACGAGAAGAGGAGAAAACTACGGTACTATTATCCATAGTTAAAATTCAAATACCTCTTTTATGCGAGTATCTGCTTTTAAGTTGTAAAATCTATAATCATCTCCAACTTGCACACGAGCGATGATGTTCCACACACCAACTTTTGGAAATGTAGCACCTTCAAACGTATAAATACCCTCTTGTACTGTGAAAGTCTCTAAAAGCTGATTAAACTTTTCAGTCTCCGGACGACTAATATCTATAATAATCTCTGCGTTATCTATTAGCTTTCCACTTTTATCTGTAACTTTGTATTTTATCTGCGGTTTATCAACACCAATACTTTCAGTTACATATTCAATATTGTATTTTTTATCAAAATTGATCTGTGCATTGATAAACTCGTTTGCTCTTGCATCAGCTTCTTGATATTTGCTCATATATGCATTGCTTTCTTGAATATCAGCCTTGCTTGTAACCATAATAGTTGCTACACACATTCCGAAAACTAGTGTAATCGAGCCGCCAAGTATATATGGCCAGATTTTACCGCTACTTAGTTTCGCCATTTTTCAGCCTTCTTAATTCTATTTTTTTTCTAATATATAGAACTATACCATACAAAACAAAACCGTAGAAAAACACTTTTACCCAGAACAATGTCTCTTGGTTTGCATCACCAGGATCATTCTCGAGTGTAACCCCTTTAGAAGTTGCAACTTGATGTGCAACATCAAGGTAACCATTATACATTGATGCCGCATACTTTCCTACTATCTGTTCATCTTTAGCTTTTCCGGCTAAAAGAGGTAAAATAGTTCCACCGTAATCTTTACGTAGCTTGTTAAAGTGCTCCCAGCTATCTGCATATACTATAGCTATTAAAAAAGCCTGTACAGCAGAGGAAACAGGGCTAAGCACCTGATCTCTATGAAAATACTTATATAAAGTGTTATCATTTACTTGTATATCAACCTGTGCATCCATCTCTGAAAACACCAAAAGTATTGTAGGTTCTTTAAATGTAGCAAGAAGTTCTTGTTCATACTTATACATATCTTGCTTATTCGGTAATTCTTTTAACATTACAAGTTTAAGTGCAATACCTGTTTTTGTGTAGAGTTCAGATCCTAGCAGTTCTATATCTTTTGTAAACGGTTCACGATGAACTATCTCATCTTTATATAAATATTCTGCAAAAAGTTGTGATTGAAATAAAATTGTGAGGACGAGGGCAAAAAGCCCTCTTGCTAAAATTCTCAAAGAATCTTCCTAGCCAATATATAAATGGTTAGGAGTTACAACAGCATAAAGTGTATAAGCAGCCATAATTACAAGGCTCCATGAAATTACTTTTTCCATTTTCTACCCCTTTTCCTATTTTACTGGAACTGATACGACATGGTCTTCAGCTTTTGATGTAGTGTGACCTTCACCAAAACCTATACCAGAACCGATCTCAGTTTCATTTTGAATTTTGTAAAAGTTGTTAGAGTTTGCGTTTTGAACACTAATAGCATTTACCGTTAAAAACACTAAAATGCTAAGAAGTAGTACAGTTGCAATCAACATACCTGTTACACCGTCAAGAGCGAAAACACTTCTATTCTCATTCATGTTATTCTCCTTCTAAATCATCAGTATCAGGTAATCCTGCACTAATGTAAGCAGCTGCAGCTTCTCTTTGTTTGTCATTTAATCTAGCAAATGATGGCATAGCACCGATAGCACCTTTTTTACCATGAGCTAAAACATTAACAACTAAAGCAGAATCAAATACAGCGATGTTTGGTCCCATATATTCAACACCTTTACCATCAGCACCGTGACACATTGCACAAGTACCAGCAAAAACGTCAGCACCTTCACCTTGCATACCGTTAGCTACATATTTTGAAACAGCTTCAATCTCTGCATCTGTAATGTTTGCATTAGTGTTAGCGTTAAATAAACCATCTCTGTTAGGCATCATAGAACCTTCACCAAGTAATCCAAATGCAGAACCGTTTTCGATTACATGCTTAACATTCTCAGCTGTGATTCTTTCGTGTAGGTTAGCAGCTTTACCGTCTAAACCTTTACCGTCTGCACCGTGACAAACTTTACACTCTGCAATAAATACAGATTCACCCATTTTGATAAGTTCATTCCCTTTAATATCTGCATATTTCTTTTCAAACTTATCTTGATGTACTTTTACATCTTCATTGTACTCACCGATTTGAGAGTATGCATTTACTGGATAACCAGCTACAAAATACCACATACCCCAAATGATAGTTCCCATGAACATAATAGCCCAACCCATTGGAACTGGGTTCTTATATTCACCGATATCATCCCAAGACTCTTCTGCTAGCTCACCTGTAGCAGTATCAGTTTGCATTTGGCGAACATACTTAATAACAACAAATACTGTGATTATTACAAGTGCAACTGCACCAGCAGCAGCAAGCATGTTGACGATATCATCATTTAGTCCACCCTTAGAACCACCAACAGATAGGTATGTTAGTAATAACATAAGAGCAGCAAAGATAATTCCCCCAAGCGTTAGCTTATTCATATATCTCTCCTATTTATCTTTTTTGTCAGATACAGATTTCACCGGAGTGTCATCTATATCATCATTAAGTGCCATATTGCCATACTCTTCATAGTCAACACCTGACTCATCTTTTTTGTTTTTATACAAATGGTATATATATGCATATAAACCTACCGTTAAAAATACTGTCAAGAAGAAGTAAGCATACCCCTGAAGTGTATCAATATCCACACTAAACCCTTTATTTTAAACTATTTAAATATGCAATTAATGCAACGATCTCTGGAATTTCACCAGCTGCTACAGCTGCTTTAACTTTTGGATCTTTCATATCAGCTGCAATAACTTTTGCTTCTTCTAAAGCCATCGCTTTTGCATCTGCTAAATCTTTCCCCATTTTAACAGTTACAGAACCGTCTTTAGTTGGAACTGCTTTGTTATAAGGAACAGAGAAAACTTTAGATACAGTAAGTTGTTCTGCATATGCAGTATCTATATCAGCTTTGTTTTCAAACATCCAAGGATAAGCCGGCATAATTGACTTAGGAACAACCTCTTCAGGGTTTTTCATATGGTGTTCATGCCAGTCAGTAGTTCTATAGTTACCAACACGCATTAAATCCGGACCAGTTCTTTTAGAACCCCAAAGGAATGGTCTGTCGTATGCATACTCACCACTTAAAGAGTAGTGACCGTAACGGTCAGTTTCAGCTTTAAAAGGACGAATAAGTTGTGAGTGACAAGCATTACAACTATTCTTGATATACACGTGGCGTCCAGCTAATTCAAGAGTAGAATATGGAGCTGTACCAACTACAGGACGAGAAGCTTGTGCAAAGTTTGGAACGATTTCGATTAAACCTGCAAAAGCGATTACAACAAATACACCTACCGCGAATAAGAACGGGTGTTTTTCTAACCAATGAAACATAATATAATCCTCCCTCTCTTAAGCGCCCATAGGCGAAGCGTTTTTAAGCTCAGTCTCTTCAACTGGACGAGCAGACATAGTTTTGTAGATGTTATAAGCAAACATTACGAAACCTACTAAGTATAATAAACCACCAACACCACGAATAGTGTAGTATGGATGTAAAACAGTTACCGTATCAATAAACGAGTAAGCTAAGTTACCAAATTGATCGTGAGCACGCCACATCATACCTTGAGTGATACCTGCAATCCACATAGAAGTGAAGTATAAAACAACACCTAAAGTTTGGATCCAGAATTGTGCAGCCATTAATTTTTTAGAATAGATTTCACGTTTAAATACACGTGGAGCCATATGATATAGCGCAGCCATAATCATAAATCCAACCCATCCAAGAACACCATCATGAACGTGACCAACGATCCAGTCAGTGAAGTGTGCAATAGCATTAACAGATTTAATCGCTTGAATCGGACCTTCTAAAGTTGAGAACATATAGAATGTAGAACCAAGAACCATAAACTTAATTAGTGGAGACGCTGCAACTTGTTGCCACTCACCCTTCATTGTAAGAAGCATATTGATAGCAGAACCCCAAGATGGAAGAATTAGGATTACAGAGAAAATTGAACCCATAGTTTGCATCCAGTCTGGAACAGTTGAATATAATAAGTGGTGACCACCAGCCCATAAATATACGAACATTAAACCCCAGAAAGAAAGTAAAGAAAGTTTATAAGAATAAACCGCTTGACCAGATTCTTTTGGTAAGAAGTAGTAAATCATAGCAACGATAGGCACTGTGAAACCGAATGCAACCGCATTGTGACCATACCACCATTGTACTAACGCATCATTTGTACCAGCATACATAGATACTGAGTGATACCATGCACCGATTCCGTTAGATACGAAATAAGTTGGAACTTCCATGTTATTAAATAGATAAAGCATAGCTATACCTAAGAAAGTAGCAATGTAGTACCAGATAGAGATATATAAACTCTTCTCACGACGGATACCGATAAGACCGAAAATACTCATACCAAAAAGTACCCATACAACAACAACAGCGATATCAATCGGCCATTCGAATTCTGCATACTCTTTAGAAGTTGTTACACCAGCGAATAGTGATACAACAACAGCAACAACTACTAATAGGTATAACACGAAGTGAAGTTTACCAATAGCCATTAAGAATTTAGATTCTCCCATTGATACTTTAAGTACACGTTGACCAACATAATACCAAGTAGCAAAAATACCACTTAATGTAAAACCAAAAATAACTGCATCAGTGTGCAGTGGACGAAGACGACTAAAGTTAGTGTATTCAGCTAAACCACTTCCTAAAATAGTATTAATACTAGGAAATGCAAGTTCAAATGCTAAAATTACACCGATGAGCATCCCTACAAATCCTAAAAGAACTGTAGTAAGCATAAACATCTTTGCAACCGTGTAGTCGTACTCTAATGGACGATTCTCCATATATAGCCTCCTTAAGATTCAAAGCAATTAAGCTTAATTTTAAAAAATTAAGCCAATTAACACCTGTATATTAACAATACAAATGTTTAAATTATCTTAAACTTAACATTTTTGTAACAATTTATTAACTTTTTGTTTACTTTAGAAATTTTAGAAATGGTTAAGGTATAATTAATCTTTTGGGGAAAGATAAGTTTTTTTAATAAACTTATCTTTTAATGAGTGAAAGGAATTCAGAGAAGATGTATCTGCTCTCTTTTGGACCAGGACTTGATTCCGGGTGGTGCTGTACTGAAAAGATTGGTTCATCTTTATATTTTAGCCCCTCGATTGTTCCATCAAAAAGGTTTGTATGTGTAACTTCTGCAATCTCTGTAATGTTATCCGGAACATTATAGTTATGGTTCTGTGCAGTAATCTCAACAAAACCAGTTTTTTCATTTTTTACAGGATGGTTACCACCGTGGTGACCGAACTTTAATTTAAATGTATCGTATCCATGTGAAATAGAAAGAAGTTGATGTCCTAAACAGATACCGAACATTGGTACTTTAGCAGCGATCAGTTTTTTGATCTGCTCTTGCTCTTTTTTAAGTACTAACGGATCACCAGGACCGTTTGATAAAAATACACCGTCAATAAGCTTAGAGTTGTATTTTTCAATTAGGTCTTCTGCAATAAAGTCATTTGGAATAACTTCAACACCAATCCCTGCTGAAACAATCTCGTTTAAGATATTTCTTTTTACACCGAAATCGATTACTGCAATCTTTGCTTGTTGCTCTGGAGCATCATCATATTTGAACTCTCTTGCAGCATAAGTACTTGTAGTGTGTTGATATGCTTCTTTTGTACTTACTTGTTCAATGTAGTTCACATCTTCGATACGAGGAGAGTTTGCTAGAACTTTTTTTAACTCATCTTTATCGCTGATCTCAGTCGATGCAATCATCATCATAGCACCTTCAGCTCTTAACATCTTAGTTAAAAATCTTGTATCGATATCGCAGATTCCCATAACATTGTGTTTTTCTAAGAAGTTAGACAGAGAGTCCTCAGCACGAAAGTTAGAGTATCTTGGCTGATACTTACGTACGATCATCCCTTTTGAATGTGCTTTTAAACTTTCCATATCTTGATCGTTTACACCAACGTTTCCGATCTCAGGCATTGTAAATGTTACAAATTGACCTGCATATGACGGATCAGACATAATCTCTTGATATCCAGTCATTGAAGTGTTGAATACTATTTCACCAACTTCTGTTTTTGAAGCACCGAAACTCTTCGCTTCAAGGTATGTTCCATTCTCAAGATAGATATATACTTTTTTTAATTCTGCCATTTTTTACTCCATACCTCTTTTTAAAAGTTCTTCTTTGTAAAGTTTTTCATATAAAATCTCAAACTCATCAGTCCCAGGGATAAACTTACGTTTATACGAACGGATCTTATCCATTACAGCATCTTGAATCTCTGAAGTATCTGCGATAAACGACGTAATTGAGTTATAAATTATATTTTTGATACGATTTTCAGATACATCGAAGTGAATCAGATCCTCTTCGTACAGTTCGTCTAAAATCTTATGTGAGATATCTGAAAATCTTTCATCATAATCTAAAATAACGTCAAACTGAGGAGCAAGTTTTTTCTTGATCATAAAGAAAAGTTGACGCTCATCAGCTAACATGAACTCGATCTCTTCCTCGTTAGCATCAATCATCTCATTTACTTTTTCTTCAAGCGCCATCTCTTGTTTAACATTTGTTTCAAACACTTTTTGAGCTTCGTTTGCTACAGCTTCAAGCCCTTTAGTCATAGTCACAACACCACTTCTATTTAGATCAATTGCTATTTTATTCGATATATGGGGGATAGTTTTTAGTGATATTTTCATATGAATGACCTACTTCTTTAATAAATTTAGCAATTTTACAATAAGTTAGGTAAAAATTTGATTATTCGGCTAAAAGTTGTGTTAATTCCGAAGCTTTTTTTGCTTCCATTTTACTAAGTATTTTTCCAAGAATTTGAGGTTTTAAAGATTGCAAGATTTTTACAGCTTCACCCTTTTGCATATCTCCCAAAATATTGGCTGCAGCAGCGGGTTTCATTTTTGCAAATGTTTGTGAAACTTTTCCGAGTTTTATCGATTTTAATTCAGCTAATGCTTTTTCATTACGGTCGAGCATTGTTTTAATACTCTTTTCTCTTTTTTTAATCTCATCAAGTCTATTATTAACTTCCTCTTCTTGTTGATTCAGTTTTGTTTCTTTCTCTTTTAATAATGCTTCTGTTGCAGTTTTGAGAGATTGTAATGCTTGTTTTTGTTCATCTATACGTTCAAGTTCAACAAGGAGTTCACTCTTTCTTTGTTTAAATATCTCTGTACATTCAAAAAGTCTGTCACTTGTTTCTAGTCCAAAAATAAATGTATAACAGATCGATAAAACTAATAAAAATCTCACTATGCTGACCTTTCTCTCTTCGTAAATGTCATGAGCGCCACCTCATCTAACTCTTTGGCTTCTTTAATTTTCTCTTTTTTCTTGATCGCCTCTATCTCTTGAAGCTCCAGATATTGATACTTTTCATATTCTATCATATCACGTTTAAGTTGCTCTTTTGCTTCGGCTACTTCATGTGTAGCATATGCAACCCACTCTTCATTATGATGAATTACAGAACGACCGGAATCTAAAAGTGCTCTGTTTGAAAGAAAGTCGGCAATTATTCCATGTTGAGGGGGTTGAATCTCGTTGAGTGCGTTTAAAGAGTTTTGTAATGCTTCTTTGGCATTTTGAAGTGCGGCATTTTTTGCTTGGAGAACACGTTCACTCTTTTGCATAATGTTTTTTTTCACATTGACTAAAGAGCTGTATCGTGTCCGCATCGCAAATTCCTTATAAGATTATTGTATCGTCTCTTTCCGGTGATGTTGATATTATACCAACTTTTGTTTTTGCTACCTCTTCGATAACTTTTACATATTCTTGTGCAGAAGCCGGAAGATCTTCAAACTTTCTAACACCTACAGAGTTTGTCCACCCTTTAAATGTTTTGTAGATAGGTGTAACGTTTTCTAGATCAACAGGTACATAGTCAATCTCTTTACCATTGTATTCGTATGCTACACACACTTTTACTTCATCGAAACCGTCAAGAACGTCAAGTTTCATAAGTGCAAGTTCATCACAACCGTTTAAACGTGAAGCGTATCTAGTTGCAACTGCATCGAACCAACCACAACGTCTTGCACGACCTGTAGTTGTTCCGAACTCATGCCCTTGTTTACCAAGTCTAGCACCGTCTTCACCTAAGTCTTCAGACGGGAACGGTCCGTTTCCTACACGTGTACAGTATGCTTTTACGATTCCTGTAACTTTACCGATATCTTTAGGGTTGATCCCTAAACCTGTACAAGCACCTGCACTTACAGTTGAACTTGAAGTTACGTATGGGTATGTACCGTGATCGATATCAAGCATAGTACCTTGAGCACCCTCTAAAAGAACTTTTTGATTATCTTCATCAAGCGCTTTCCATAACATCTGCGTTGTGTCTGTAATATACGGAGCAAGGTTCGCTTTAAAACCGTTTAGTTCAGCTAAAAGTTCCTCACGTGCCGGAGCATGAATATCCATAACATCAAAGATAGGTTTGTTTTGTGCAAAATAGTCTAAAATTTTTGTACATAATGCTTCAGGATCTAAAAGTTCACCTACACGGTGACCGATACGGTTGATCTTGTCAGAGTAAGACGGCCCGATCCCTTTTCCTGTAGTACCGATAGCTTTATCACCTTTAAGACGCTCTTTTGCTTGGTCGATTAAAGCATGGTAAGAAAGGTTTAAATGCGCTTTATCAGAGATAAAAAGACGTCCCTCTAAGTTTTCAAACTGTTCCATCTCTTTGATGATAGACTCAGGTGAAAGTACTACACCGTTTCCAACTACATTGATAGCTTTAGGGTTAAGTACACCAGACGGGATAAGGTGAAGTGCATATTTTACACCGTCAACCCAGATAGTATGACCTGCATTGTGACCACCTTGGCTTCTACAAACCATATCGTATTCAAGAGCAAGTTTATCAACTATTTTCCCTTTACCTTCATCTCCCCATTGTATTCCTACAATTACATCAGCTTTCATTATTTCCCTTTACTTAATTCTTCACAAATTGTATCTGTATAGATTGCAAAACCTACAGAAGTCAGATCTTCATTTTTATATCTTCCACCACGAGCATACACTTCGTTATTTACGATTGCTCTAAAAAACAGCTCATCATAATAAAGCATTTTTGCGTAATACATAGGTGCTAGCACTGTATGTGTATATTGCATATCTTTACAAAGTGCTTTCATCTTTTCAAGTTCCACTTTAATTGGCTCAGGAACGATTTCAATCACTTCATCAATCTGCTCTACATGTTGTAAATATACTAGTTTATTTAACCACTCAATACCAAGCGATAAAAACTTATCAATATTGATATGTCTAAAATCATCGATCGATAATTCGTCAAACATCCCATTGATTATTTTGGCAATTTTCATATTTGAGATCTGTACAAGCGGTTTTACTTCTAACTTTTCAAAAATCTCAGTTGCGATATTGAGGACCGAAGCAAGATTTCTCTCACCCATATACTCAACACCCACTTGATATTGCTCAGTAGTCGGGTATGTAAAAACCGGTTGAATATAAAACCACTTCTTTTGAGTTGTGTTAGAGCCGAGTCTTTTCTCAATAATACGTACAACATCAATAGTTGAATCGGCACGAAGAGAAAGCGCATTATTCTTCTCATCATTAAGACGAATTAACTCTCTTTCATCCGCGATCGATTGATGTTGATGATATGAAAAAACAGGTGTAACTATCTCTTCATACTCTTTTGCATCTAAAACGTCACTCGCTACTTTCTCGATGTGACGTTTTATTTTTGCAGATTGACCAAAATAAAGTTTCGAACCGTTTGGTATTTCGTGTTCTAAAATCATTACTTACCTAGCTTAAATGTTACTTCGTTGAAAATTTTATTTGCCGTTCCATCGTATTTACGACGACCTAGTTTGTCAAGTGCAAGTTCTACTGCATTAACAACCCAGCTCATCTCGTAATCATTAATAAGCCCCATTTGGTTAATTCTAAAAATTTTACCTTTTAAATGATCCTGTCCGCCTGCAACGTTCACTTTATAATCATTTTTTAGGATATTTCTAATCTCATTAGCATTTTCATCATCTATAGTTGTCATAGACATTGCAGGTACTTTTGGATATATGTGTAAACCTAATGCTTGAAGTGCAGATTTTACAGCCTCTGCACGTACAGCTGTTCTTTCATATAATGTTTCAATGCCACCGTCAGCCTCAATAGTCTCTAAAACTTCAAGTAAACCTATAGTAAGTGTAGTAGCTGCAGTATAAGCAGTTGTATTTTGCTTTTGCTTTTTAATCTCACTTGCTAAATTCAGGTAATATCCACGTCCCGCACCGATTTTCTCGATTGCACCGTTTGAAAGACCTAAAATAGAAAGTCCCGGAGGAAGCATTAATGCTTTTTGGCTTCCCGCTAAAAGTGCATCAATATTCGTTACATCAATTTTCTCAACACCAACAGCAGTAATACCGTCAGCAATAATCATGATGTTTGGATTGATGGCTTTTACAGCAGCTGCCAACTCTTCAACAGGATGACGAAGTCCACCCGCAGATTCACTTATCTGTACGGCAATAGCATCGATATCTGAATTTTGCTTTACAGCTTCAACAACTGCATCAACACTTACAGGTGTATCCCACTCATTTACGATTTCAACTTGTTTAAGCCCGTGAGCTACGGCAATTTTTCCAAAACGCTCACCAAACTTTCCAGAGTTTACATTGAGTAAAGTGTTATGGCACAGATTGATAACTGCAGCTTCCATAGCACCCGTTCCACTCGATGAAAGCATAATAACTTCATCAGTATTAAATAGGTTAAAAAGATGTTTACGAGTTTTTTCAAAAATTGCTTCAAACTCAGGTGTACGGTGATGGATTGTCTCCTCAGCCATCGCATTTCTAACATTTTGTGGTACTGGAGTCGGTCCAGGTGTAAAAAGTAACATATATTTTCCTACATTTTAGTGTTTACAAATAAAACCTCGAATTATATCCAAATAAGTTTAAAATTATAATTAGAAAAAAGTTTTTGTATCTTTCCTATGATAGAATTACGCCTATGGATATATTTCAATCAATAATAATGGGCATAATAGAGGGGTTTACGGAGTTTTTACCGATCTCTTCAACAGGGCATCTTATAGTTGCAAGTGATCTGCTTGGAATCGATCAAACAAATGTTACTAAAGCATATGAAGTGATCATCCAATTTGCTGCAATTCTCGCAGTAGTTTTAAACTACAAAGAGAAGTTCACAATCAAAAAAATCGACCTGTGGACAAAAGTATTTTTAGCATTTATTCCTATCGGAGCTGTAGGTTTTCTTTTCTCCCATCAAATCAAAGAACTTTTTAGTGTAAATGTCGTAGCAACGATGTTTATTATCGGGGGAATTATCTTCTTAATCGTAGAAAAATTTTACATACCTCAGGAGCAGCACCTTATCGACGACGTCGAAAAAGTCTCACTGAAAAAAGCGATGATTATTGGTATTGCTCAGGTATTTGCACTTATTCCCGGAACTAGCCGTGCGGGTTCCACAATCATCGGTGCTTTACTTGTAGGTCTTAGCCGTAAAGCCTCTGCAGAGTTTAGTTTTTTACTTGCATTTCCTGTAATGAGTGCCGTTACTGCATACGATCTGCTCAAACACTATCATGAGTTTTCATCGGCAAACTTGGAAGTTTTAGCTGTCGGATTTGTAGTTTCTTTTTTTGTAGCTTATCTTACAATCAAACTTTTTTTAAAATTTTTAGAGCGTTTTACCTTCGTAGCATTTGGAGTTTATAGAATCATTTTTGGAGTGATTTTACTACTTTGGAACTAATTTTGCTGATTCTCTAACATACATAGGAGGATCTTATGCAAAGACTTAAAAAATGTAACGCTCGTTTACATTCATTATTAGAAAAAATAGAAAAATCTTTTCAAAAAGTAGGTTGCAGATTTTTATAAATTTTGCAACACTACCCTTGCTAATTTCAACGCTTTAGAACGATGCGACAACTCTTTTTTTATATTATCATCTAACTGACCTAAAGTTTTGTCAAACCCCTCAGGTATAAACATAGGATCATATCCAAAACCGCCGTCACCGATAGCTTCAGTTATTGCAGTTCCGTACATCCATCCGTGTACTGTTTTTTCTTTGTTTTTTGTCACAATTGCGATCGCAGCCGTATAGTGTGCAGGTGATGATGTTACACCTTTTGCTTTAATATCTTCGATCAGTTTATACAAATTATCTTTGTCGTTTGCATCTTCGCCTGCATATCTTGCACTGTAGATACCCGGTGCCCCGTCAAGTACGTCTACGCTAATGCCGCTGTCATCTGCTATCACCACTACATCTTCGTCACCCAGAGCTTCATATACCGCTCTTGCTTTGATCAATGCATTATCTTTAAAAGTATCTGCATCTTCAATGATCTCAAACGCTTCTATTAGATCTGTATAAGGAACAACCTCAAACTCTTTACATAACTCTTTTATCTCTCTGACTTTACCCTTGTTGGATGTTGCTAGTACTAGTTTCAAAACTTTTCCTTATATTTATAAATAACTAATATAATTTCGGAATTATACTATAAAGAGGATTGATTATGTTTAAAAAGGTTTTACCCCTTTCGTCGATTTTATTCCTTAGATTTTTAGGATTATTTCTAGTACTTCCCGTACTTTCTGTTTATGCACTCGACCTAGAAGGTGCTACTCCGTTTTTAGTGGGTGTTATCGTTGGGGGATACGCTTTAACACAAGCTATTTTCCAAGTACCGTTTGGTTCTATGAGTGATAAGATCGGAAGAAAACCGACTATCCTTTTTGGTCTGCTTATCTTTTTAATCGGTTCACTTATTTGTGCATATTCTGATGATATCTATATGTTGATGCTAGGGCGTTTTTTACAGGGTGCAGGTGCTATCGGTGCTGTTGTTACTGCTATGATTGCAGACCTTGTTGAAGAGAAAACTCGTGGCCATGCGATGGCTATCATGGGTGGATTCATCGCAATGAGTTTTGCCGCTGCTATGGCACTTGGACCTGTTTTGGCATCAAGTTTCGGAATCGATACAATCTTCTTAATCACTGCTATTTTAGCGGTTATCTCTATTGTTATCCTTTTTACAAAGGTACCGACACCGCCGAAGATCAAACATATCTACCATAAAGATGCAAAAACTGCAGATATTGTAAAAGATCCAAACCTTCTTGGTATGATCATTATCAATGCGATGCAAAAAGGTTTAATGACTGCTGCGTTTGTTATTATCCCTGTATTTCTAACAAAACCTGAATACGGTTTTAACTGGGAGAAAAGTGAACTTTGGATGGTTTATGTTCCGGCTATGATTGCAGGTATTTTAGCAATGGGACCGGCTGCTGTTTTTGGTGAGAAAAGAAATATTCCTAAACAGATCTTTATGGTAAGCATTGTGCTTTTTACGGCTTCATTTTTAATGATGGGTCTAACAACTTCAAGCTCTGTATTTGTAGCAGCTGTTATTATGTTCTTTATAGCATTTAATATGATGGAACCGTTGGTTCAATCTATGATCTCTAAATTTGCAAAAGTACACCAAAAAGGTGCAGCACTTGGGATCTCAAATTCGGCTGCGTATTTTATGACTTTCCTTGGTGGTACGTTTGCAGGACTTTATTTAGATGTAAGTTCTCGTGAGACTCTTGGGATGACTATCGGGGCTATCGGTCTGGTATGGTTTCTTTTTACTATGATTAAAATGAAAAACCCTATCAAATACTCTCACCTTATTACACCTGAAAATGAAGTGAACTTTGATAAACTGGAAAGTTTGGAGAGTGAACATATTGCTGAGTGGTTTATAAATGAAACGGAAAAAGTTGTAGTTATAAAATATCATCAAGAGCAACTAAGCGAAGATGATCTAAAAGCAAAGATTGCTCTTTAGCAGTATTTGCTAACAGAGCATTTTGCTCTGTTTATCCTCTATGTAATCTATCTAGAAGTTTAAATAACTCAGATGAAGCACCCTCCATCTCTTCAAATAGCTTTTTAACTTTTTCATTATCTACATTTTTATCTTTAAGTAGGTTCATAACCTCTTTAATATTTTCGTGAATTGCACGGTGCGGTTGCTCTATCTGAATAAAGTTTTGATTTTTTCCAAATGTATTT
Source organism: Sulfurimonas sp. hsl 1-7 (assembly GCF_030577135.1). NCBI lineage: Bacteria > Pseudomonadati > Campylobacterota > Epsilonproteobacteria > Campylobacterales > Sulfurimonadaceae > Sulfurimonas > Sulfurimonas microaerophilic. Next base: position 274,003 of record NZ_JAUIRR010000003.1, read on the forward strand.
TTTCCCTCATTACCATACCATTTTCCTAAATTACACATAGTGTGATCTGTTATAGAATCTGAAGGTTTACGTTGAAATATAGCGTCGTAGCCGTTATTTTTCACAATGATATGATCAAGTTTCATTGAACTAAGCAGCAGCTCTTGTTCAACAATATTGTTTTCATCTTTAATAGTATTTGCATTCTCTATCAGTTTTGCTAAGATATCTCTAAACTGATCAAGTTTCTCCTGAGATGAATCTGCATAGCCTTGAATCTTCTCACTGTTCTCTTCCATAGTTACGGAGTTTTGTTTAAGTATATTGATATTTACTTCAACTTCTGCCGTTGCTTTTTGAGTACGTTCTGCAAGTTTTCTAACCTCGTCGGCTACCACTGCAAAACCACGTCCATGCTCACCTGCACGAGCTGCTTCAATTGCTGCATTTAATGCCAAGAGGTTTGTTTGGTCTGAAATATCTTTAATAAGAGCCGTTACAGCTGAAATCTCTTGAACATTAGTCGTCAACTGCTCAGACGATTCCCTTGTATGACCGATCATCTCTGTAATGTTCGCAATTGTATCTATAACTTCATCGGTTGTTGATGTCACATCGGCAATTACTTTCGAGTTGTCATTATTAAGAGCATTTACCTCTTTAATTGCACCAATATTGTTTTGTAAACTTGTTCGTAAATTATTTGAGTTATCTACAGAGCCTTTGATCATTTTATGGGCTAAATCAACATTGAGTTGACTTTTATCCATAATATCTATAACCTCTTGCGCTTTATTATCAGCTTCTTTTGCTTTCATTTGCGCTTCTTCTGCCAGTTTCTCAACTTTGTCAATAAAAGCATTAAAACTTTGACTTGCATGTCCAAGTTCATCATTGCTGTTTACCGGTAAGCGTTTTGAAAAATCAGCATCACCTTGTGCCAATTCACTCGCTACAACATCTAAATGCTTTATAGGGTCTGTCACAGATCTTTTAATCACCATTATTAAAAAGAGTAAAATTAAAATATCAATAACTAAGATAATATATACTTGTCTCAGTAAAGAATCTTTAGACTGCGAAATCACCTTATTTACATTTGCCACATTGTCACCAATTAAAGCGTATGCGACTGTATTTCCGGAAAAATCCTGAATCGGTTTTGAGATTACAAAGTAATTTTCAGTAATTGTAAATGCTTTATCTCCCGTAAAATCAACATTCTCCAGATCCAAAAGGTATGCAGGGTCAATATTTTTCTCATTGACAGCGAGTGTGTAGTTTCCAACTTTTTTTGCATTTTTTAAAGAGCTTGCAATTGAAAGGTACTCATTTTTCATCACGATTGCTATATCGTAACCATAATTTTTCTTTGCAGATCGTACAATAGAATTTAACCCCTGCATAAACTCTACAGAACCTAAATATTTTTCACCGTTTATAATTGGAGACAATCCACGTAGTACAAGCCCTGCTCGCCCTAATTCTATAGCTACAAGAGGCTCTTTTTTTGCTTTAACACTTTTTATAGTCTCTCTAAAACCACTTAAATCATCACCGTACTTTTCAGGTTTCCATGAACGTAAAAAACTATGTAAATTTGCATCATGCACATGCACTTTAATGTTTTTGTACTTTGTATTTTTTTTAAACTCTTTAGAAAAATCTTCTAAACCTTGAATCGCTATTGTTCTATCATTATTTTCTAAAGCTTTAATAACACTGTAGTTCTGAGAAATATTAATAGCATTGGTAATTCCAATATCTTTCTTTGTATCAAGTGCCTCATCAAAAAGGGTTGTTAATGCCTTTGATTCATTACTGTATACATCTTTTTCTAAGTCTGCCATAGAATAAAAAACATTCACAATGATAATTATTGTTCCGATAAACATAGAAAGAATAAGAGGGATATGTATTTTTTTGCTGATTGACCATGATTTTATATTTATCATAATTAAATCTCCTTAGACGTTGCGTTAGTTTAATATTAAAGGATACTACGATTTTGTAAAATGAGAATAAAAAGTGGAAGAAAGCAGAGGAGTTTTCCCCTACTTTTGTAGTCTAAATATTATTTTTTATTAGGTACTACGTACATATTGTAATAGCGACCCTCGAACTTAGGTGGTTTTTCCATAGTTGCAATATCTTCAACCATTGGCCACACTTGTTCAAGAACCTCTTTGGCAGCTTCTGGGTGAGCCATTTCACGACCTTTTAGAAATACTCTAAATTTTACGTGATACCCTTTTTCTAAAAATTCTCTAGCATGTTTTACTTTATATGCTACATCATTGTCGGCAATTTTTACAGAAAGCTTGATCTCTTTAACAACGATTTTCACTTGGTTTTTACGTTGTTCCTTGAGTTTTTTCTCTTCTTGGTATTTGAATTTACCATAATCCATAATCTTAGCAACCGGTGGTTTTGCTTGAGGAGCGATTAGAACTAAATCTAATCCTAACTCATTTGCTTTTTCCATTGCTTCATCTGTAGAGATTATCCCTAAAGATTCTCCACCATCTAAGTTACATCTTACCTCAGGAACACGAATATCGTCGTTCATTATGACACGGTCTGTCTTTTTATTCAAAAATTTACCTCATTAATTTTAGTTTGAATCAGTTGAAGGAACTCTTCCTCACTTAAACTGTACTGTTCTCTTGTACGTCTATCACGGATAGAAACAGTTCTATTTTCTATCTCTTCATCCCCGATAACTACGATCATAGGTACACGCGTTTTTTCCGCTGTTCTGATTCTTTTGTTTAAAGAATCGTTCTTACCATATATCTCACTATCGGCATTTATGTCAATAAGTTTATCTGATAAAACCTTAGCATAATCTTTATGTGTTTCTGCTACAGGAACGATTGCAACTTGTGTCGGAGCAATAAACATTGGGAATTCACCCGCGTAATGTTCAGTTAAAATTCCGATGAAACGCTCGAATGAACCAAGAATAGCACGGTGAATCATAACCGGTTGGATCTTCTCGTTTCCTTCACCGTTGTACTCTAACTCAAAACGTGCCGGAAGGTTAAAGTCAAGTTGAACAGTACCACATTGCCATTCACGTCCGATCGCATCCGTGATCTTAATATCGATCTTCGGACCGTAGAAAGCTCCGCCGCCCTCATCTATAGAATAAGGAAGAGAGTTTTTCTCCATTGCAGTTTTAAGTGCGTTTTCCGCAGTTTCCCAAACAGCGTCGTCACCAACAGCTTTTTCAGGTTTAGTTGAGATCATCATTTTGTAGTCAAAATCGAAAGTTGACATGATCTTATCTACAAAATCAACAACTTCAATGATCTGCTCTTCGATCTGATCAGACGTACAGAAGATATGTGCATCATCTTGAGTGAACTCACGTACACGGAAAAGTCCGTGAAGCGCACCTGTCATTTCGTGACGGTGAACTACACCATACTCGAAAAACTTCAGTGGAAGATCACGGTAAGAGTGTAAGTCCTCTTCATATACTTTAATATGACCAACACAGTTCATTGGTTTTACACCAAACTCGATCTCGTCGATGTTTGTGAAGTACATATTTTCACCGTAGTTTTGGTAGTGTCCAGATGTCATCCATAGATCACTTCTTAACATCTCCGGACCACGAACAGGCTCATACCCACGTTTACGGTGTGCTTTAAATAGTAAAGATTCTAATCTTGCACGAAGACGTCCACCAGCCGGTAGCCAGATCGGGAAACCTGCTCCAACTTCCTCACGGAATGTGAAAAGCTTCATCTCTGCACCAACTTTACGGTGGTCACGTTTCTCAGCTTCAGCCATCATATCAAGATATGCTTTTAGCTCCTCTTTCGTTGCAAAAGCGATTCCGTAGATACGAGTTAACATCTCGTTTTTAGAATCTCCTCCAAGGTAAGCACCTGAGATCTTTGTCAGTTTAAAGTTTCTGATAAGACCGATGTTTGGTAAGTGCGGACCACGACAAAGGTCTTCAAACTCACCTTGTTTATAGATAGAAACTTCATCGCTTGGGATCATATCAAGAACAGCTTGTTTTAAATGATCGTTTTCAAACTTCTTGCGAGCTTCCTCTTTTGTGATTGAATATTTTTCAATCTCATACTTTTTCTTTGCGAAAGAGAGCATTTGTTTCTCAATCTTTTTTAGATCACTTTCACCAATCTCTGCCGATGTTTTAAAGTCGTAGTAAAAACCCTCATTTACTGTTGGCCCTACATAAAACTCAGCATCAGGGTAGAGTGACTTGATAGCTTGCGCCATAAGGTGTGCTGTTGAATGACGAAGTACCTCTAAAGAATCCGCAGAGTTATCAAGATGAATCTGCTCACCCTCAAAACCTTTCTCTTTAGCAGTTTGCAAATCTATGATTTCGTCATTGTGTTTTATTGCTATTGCGTTCAATTTTTTCCCTTTCTAAAGTTCAGTTTTTAAAACAGCACCGTTTGCTGCATTTGATACTAACAGTTGGTATCTTTTTAGCCATTTAGATTTTACTTCATTTTTGTACGGTTTGAAGTGAAGTCTTCTTTGCTCTAAAATTTCGTAATCTACATTTAATTGTAATTTATGCGTATCAACATCGATCTCGATCTCATCACCGTCTTCAATTAAAGCGATTAAACCACCTTCAGCAGCTTCCGGAGAAACGTGACCGATCGAAGCACCACGAGTAGCACCTGAGAATCTTCCGTCAGTAATTAACGCAACAGATTCACCAAGTCCCATACCCATAATAAGTGAAGTAGGTGCTAACATCTCTTGCATACCCGGTCCACCTTTTGGTCCTTCGTAACGGATAACTACAACATCACCCGCTTTTACTTTATGAGACATAATTCCAGTGATCGCTTCTGGTTGTGAGTTAAAACAGATAGCTTTTCCTTTGAACTGACGCATGCTTGGTGCAATACCTGCAGTTTTAACAACAGCACCCTCTTCTGCCAAGTTACCAAAAAGGATAGAAAGACCACCCACTTGAGAGTAAGCGTTTTCATTTGTATGAATTATCGAAGTATCTTTGATCTCCGCATCTTTAATTCTCTCACCTAAAGTCTCACCAGTTACAGTTGAATTGTCAAGGAATAAAAGATCATCACCGCGGCGACTTACCTCTTTCATAACTGCATTAACACCACCCGCTTTGTTAATATCATCCATATGTACAGTTGATAATGACGGTGAAATTTTTGCAATATGTGCTACTTTTTGGCTGATCTCGTTGATCTTAGTAATGTCAAAATCAACTTCAGCCTCTTTTGCGATCGCTAAAAGGTGAAGAACCGTATTTGAACTTCCACCCATCGCCATATCTACAACAAATGCATTATGGATAGCTTTGTCATTTAATACATTTCTAAGGTTATACTTCGGATCATTAGCTTTAGCCATCTCAACAACACGTTTAGCCGCTTGTTTTACAAGTTCGATTCTCTCCGGAGTCATCGCTAAAATAGTTCCGTTACCCGGAAGTGCAATACCCATAGCTTCAGATAATGTGTTCATAGAGTTTGCAGTAAACATACCTGAACAACTACCACCTGAAGGACAAGCTTCACATTCGATCTCGTAAAGTTCTTCCTCAGTCATCTTACCGTCGTTAAATTTTCCAACTGCTTCAAATGCCGTTGCTAAGTCGATCGGAGTTCCATCTTTTTTATGTCCCGCTTTCATAGGTCCACCAGAAACAAATACTGTCGGAACGTTTACACGTAATGCACCCATGATCATACCCGGTACAATCTTGTCACAGTTAGGGATACAGATCATTGCATCTAACTTGTGAGCATTCATAACTGTCTCAATCGAGTCAGCAATTAGCTCACGAGACGGTAGTGAATAAAGCATACCGTCGTGCCCCATAGCGATACCATCATCAACACCGATGGTGTTAAATTCAAAAGGAACACCACCAGCCTCACGTATAGCCTCTTTTACTATGCGGCCATACTCTTGTAGGAAGAAGTGTCCTGGAATAATATCTATAAAACTGTTTGCAACTCCGATAAATGGTTTATCGAAATCTTCATCTTTTAAACCCGTTGCACGAAGCAGTGAACGGTGTGGAGCTTTATCAAACCCCTTTTTGATAGTATCACTTCTCATAAAAAATCCCTATATATATAGTTTATCTAAATGGGATTATAGCATCTTTTTGCAATTTTTTTAAATTTTTTTATAAAAACTCTTTACAAACAAGAAAAAAAAAGATATAATTCCGGCTCACTAACAAATAGTGACTACAAAATTGCGGGAATAGCTCAGTGGTAGAGCACAACCTTGCCAAGGTTGGGGTCGCGAGTTCGAACCTCGTTTCCCGCTCCATTTTAGATTGTTAAACTGTGAATGCACTCACGATGCCCGGGTGGCGAAATTGGTAGACGCAGGGGACTTAAAATCCCCCGGTAGCAATACTGTGCCGGTTCGAGTCCGGCCCCGGGCACCATTGATGATAACTGAAACTGGTGCCATCGCCAAGTGGTAAGGCCGCAGCCTGCAAAGCTGCTATCCCCAGTTCGAGTCTGGGTGGCACCTCCAGTTAAATAATCAAACTTTCAAACATACGTGGATCTTTGGCTGAGTTGGTCGAAAGCACCGGTCTTGAAAACCGGCGAGGGTCATACCTCCCTGGGTTCGAATCCCAGAGGGTCCACCATCACAAAAAAATTAAACTTTATACATTCCGGATTAGCTCAGCGGTAGAGTAGGTGACTGTTAATCACTTGGCCACTGGTTCGAATCCAGTATCCGGAGCCACTTCTTTTTAAACCCCTAAACACTTTACTTTTTACTAACTATTTTTACTTAATGTGCCCATAAATTGCCTAATAAACTAATAATTATATATCTAAAAATCAGTATTTATCCTCTGCTATCCATACGTTTTCGCCATAAATATTCACCCCACTTACGAATTTCGATCATACTGAATATCCATAGTGCCAATAATCCGATCATTGTAAGTGACTCTTCATTGAGCGGCAGTGTATGAAAAAGATCTGAAAGTACATAGATCGCGAATAACTGCAGTACAAATCCTATACCTATTCCATAAAATATATAGGGATTAATTTGTAGTGACTTTTTAATATTTTTTAAAAACGGCTCATGCTCTTTAAGAGATTGCAATCCGTTGATCCATGTAGCAATAACAAAGGCGGTAAAAAGTGTGGAGATTGCGCTTTCTTCACCGTAGTGATCCAGCATCCATATATAGATAAAGAGTGTACCTGCACTGATAATCAATGCTGCATAAAGGACACGTAATAGTTGTATTTTATCTAAAAATTGCTCGTGCAATTTAGTGGGTGCCCTATTCATCATATCTCCCTCCTCCTTCATAAAGGGGAAGGTTTTATCCAGCGCACTATCTGAAACAAGATTAATCCATAAAATTTGTACAGGATAAAGCGGTAAGGGCAATGCCATTAAGATAGCAGCAGTGATGAGAATAACTTCATCCAAACTTGTTGAAACGAGAAAATAGATCGCTTTTCGAATATTACTGGCAATGGTACGACCCTGCTTGATCGCATCGACAATGACAGAGAGATTATTATCAGCAAGTACCATTTTTGCGGTAGATTTTGCAGCGTCAGTACCACTTCCCATTCCTATGCCCAAATCTGCTGCTTTTAGTGCAGGGACATCATTTGCACCATCCCCTGTTACAGCAACTATCTCTCCCTCTTTTTGCAATATCTTAACGATGCGGTATTTATGTTCAGGAAGCACCCTCGCCCAGACAGTGACCTTTGGCACTATTTTCACTAATGCATCATCATCCATATCGTTGAGTTCTTTTCCGGTAACAACCAGATCGCCCTCTTTGTAGATATTGACAGATTTTGCAACAGCTGCGGCAGTCAGAGCATTGTCACCTGTGATCATCATCACTTTGATGCCGGCTTTTTGTGCCGTTTGAACAGCCTCTAAAACACCCTCTTTTGGAGGATCCAAAAAGCCAATCAGACCTACGATCTCAATTTCCCATTTAGCAATATCGTCTGTTGTGTGTTCCCCGATACCCAATGCAATAACTCTTAAACCATTAGATGCCAACTTATCGTGTTCTTTTTCAAGAACTTCAAAATCATCCTCATTAGTGGCAAACTGTTTGAGCGATTCAAAAGCACCTTTTACAAAGATCTTATGCTCTTTTTTGATCATGTTGGAACTTGCCATCAATCTATGCTTTGTATCAAAAGGATAGAGATTGACACGCGGGTATTTTTCTCTAATGGTGTCATAATCTTTACCTACCCACAGAGCAAGAGCGGTATCTACAGGATCCCCCTCCCCCTCTATCGATTCATTTGCAAGTGCTGAAACGGTTTGTGAAAAGGTCTCATGAAGATAGAAAACATCTTTTACCTCCAGTTTTCCCTGTGTAATAGTACCCGTCTTATCAGATGCGATAACCGTAGTACTTCCTAAAGTTTCAACAGAGGGCAGATGGCGGATATAGACTTTCCTTACACTAAGAGAGATCGCACCAATGGTAAGCACCAGCGTTACCACAATAGGCAAACCCTCCGGTACGGCAGAGACCAGTTCGGCAATGACGAGGTAGATAACCTCAATTAACGCTCTTCCTTGCCAAAGGGCAATAATAGCAGTAAAGCCGATCATTGTAAGTAAAATAACCATATGTTTTTTAATAAAAACTTCGAGTGCTTTTGTCAAAGGTGTTTCTGGTGATTCTTCCTCTGCTTTGCCTGCAATAGATGCAAGATAAGTATTGTGAGCGGTAAAGATGACAAAACCTTCTGCTCTACCCTTAGTAACAGTTGTTCCGGAGAGTGCCATATTATCAAGTTCATAGGGAAGTGTTTCTTGGGGTAATGTTAAGTTTGCATCTTTTTGTACAGGTACAGATTCCCCTGTCAAAATTGATTCATCAATCACCAGTCCGTTAGTATCAAAAAGACGTATATCTGCAGGCACAATATCGCCTTCAGACAAGATGACCACATCTCCCGGTACAAGCTCTGAAGATGAGATTGCAAATATTTCATCCTCACGTTTAACCTGTGATTTACTTTCGGTCAGTTTTTGAAGTGCTTTGATCGATGAGAGCGCTTTGACTTCTTGCCAAAATCCAATCAATGAATTGATCAGGATAATAAGAAATATAAGCAACCCTTCGTGTATATTTCCTAAAAAAAAAGAGAGTATGGCAGCAACTACGAGTACATACACTAAAGGACTTTTAAACTGCGCTAAAAAAAGTGTAAATAGGTTATGTTTTTTTTCTGTAATCTCATTGAAGCCGTAGATAGAAAGATTTTTCTCTACAGCCGAATGACTTAACCCTTGTTTTGATGTTTCCATCTTTTGAGCCAACGACTCAACAGTTTCACAATGAGGATGCTCCGGAACTATCATACTCTTTTCCTGCATTTATAATATATTGTATATCTATCAGTGTAGCATATTTTCAGTGAAATTTATTGCTGGAATTTGTGAATCAAAGACGAGTAAAAATACAAACTATTATTTATTCAAACTACATTAAGTATCTTCATATATAATTCAAAAACGTTAAGTAATACTTTACACTTTACAAAATAAATATATTAGGAGTTATTATGCCTAGACAGATACCATGGTGGATCGGTGGAATAGCTATGAGTTTGCTATTCTTTTTTAGTTTTTCAGAGATAGGTGCTGACCGCCCTATAGGCGCTTCAACGGGTATGGCCTACCTTTCAACTGTAGTTTTTGGACTCGATGCAGAGAATTACATCTATACCGCTGAGATAGAAAAATCGGGAGCTTGGGAAGGTGTTATGCTGATCGGTGTATTTTTCGGTGGACTATTTATGTCTGTGTTTGTTACAAAAACATTTCATATCAGCTATATACCGACACTTTGGAAAGAGCGAAAAAACAGCTCTGTAAAATCACGTATGATTTGGAGCTTCATTGCCGGATTTTTACTTGTTTTCGGTGCTAGACTTGCGGGAGGATGCAACGCAGGACATATACTCTCAGGAGGGAGCCAGTTAGCCATAAGCGGCATTATCTTTGCGGTATTTGCACTTGGAACAGGTGTAATCACGGGGAGATTTTTTTATAAAAGAAAGGTTTGTAAAAAATGATAGATAGAGTTATAGAGATGTTTGAGATAGTGGCAAACGGCAACCACGGTTCCGTTTGGCTTGTGCTTTTTATAGGGTTTGTTTTCGGAGCTATTATTTTATACTCAAGGCTAGATAAGTTTGAGAAAATGGCCGGATTTATGATCTTTGAAGACACTTTGGTTCCACGTATGGCAATGACAACCGTAGCACTCTCTAGTGTCGGATTTTACTTTTTGGTACAAAACGGTTACGCTACTTTCTCGATAAAACCGATTTTTCTTACGGGGCTTATTGTAGGTGCCATCATTTTTGGAATCGGTTTGGTAATTCTTGGAAAATGCCCTTCTGCTTTTTTTGTATCGGTATCGGAAGGAAGAGTTGATGCCTTTGTAGGAGTTCTCGGGGGTATGACAGGCGGAGCAGTTTTTACACTTCTTTATCCATCGATCAAAGAGTTTATGGGACCATACATGGGAGCACATCAGGTCATAGATTTTTTCTCAGACTACTCTTTTGTGATAGTAGCTATCTTTAGTACAGTTCTTTTACTTACTGCATACTTTTTACCTACCATAGAGTACAAAGACCCTGCAGATTTTAAAACAAAAGAGTAATTACTCAGGCAACAATTTGTTATAATGTCTTTATGTGATATATAAAAAAGGTGTTTTTATGTTAACAAAAATAATTATAGCAGTTGTTGTACTCTTTGCGCTCGGAGGCTTAATCTATAAAGCCCTCAACCCCTCTCCATACAAGCATCCTATGCATAAAGTAGGATAACCGATAAGTTTTACTTCCTAATTATTTTAGCTATAATGTTTTCTAATTATAATTAGGAAATAAAATGATATATATTATTCTTGTTTTAGTTTTTTTAATCATTTTTATTTATCTAAGATTTCGTAAACAGCAGCAAAATCTTATTGAAGCGAAAGAAAAATATAAGTCTATTGTTGAAGATTTAGGGGAAAACTTTTTTGCATACCGCATGGATGCAGACTTTAATTTTGTCTACTTTAGTAAAAATATGGAGAATATACTCGGAACTCCTCCGGAAGATGTTCTTGGAAAAAATTTTGACAATATGTTAGAGTGGACCGGTGACTCCATAGAAATAGGTGCAAAAAGTCTCGATGCCTATTACCAAGGAAAACAAACCACTGATCTGACAATGATGTCATTTATTCACCCCATTAGCAAAGAGGAACGCTTTATAAGGGTAGCCGATCATGCTGTTCATGACAGTTCAGGCAATCTGTTATGGATAGAGGGGATCCTTGAAGATATTACAAGTAGAATAAATGCAGAAAAAGCACTCCAGCAAAAAAAACTTGAATTTGAAAAGCTTGCCACTACAGATATTTTAACAGATGTATACAACCGTTACTCCATCATGAAACAGATTGAAGAAGAGATCAATCGTATTAAACGTAAAGAGGAATTTTTATCCCTAATTATGTACGACTTTGACCATTTTAAAAATGTAAATGACAACTTTGGCCATGATGTAGGAGATTATGTATTAAAAGAAACTACAAAAGTTATAAGTGGGGTAATTCGGGAAATCGACAAGATAGGTCGATACGGTGGCGAAGAGTTTCTTATTTTATTACCGTTTTCCAACTTATCTAATGCTCTGGAAGTTGCGGAAAGGATAAGAGATGCTGTTGCTTCTCATCATTTCAAAGATGTAGGACATATAACAATCAGCTTAGGGGTTGTTGAGTACAAGAAAGATGAATCTCGTAAAAGCTTATTGAAACGAGTTGATGAAAAAATGTATGAATCAAAACACTCTGGTCGCAACAAAATATCTTCATAAATACTCTGTTGCGTAAAGACTACTAATCTTTCTTTTTTTCAATACTCCATTTATTACCTTGATCACAAACAGACCACTTACTTTTTTTAGGCTTGTTTTTCTTCTTTTCAACACCCCATTTATTACTATCGTCACAAACAGACCATCTTCTTGTTCTAGCCATCTTTTTCCTCGTATATTTTTTGCAGAAATTATATCACCAAAATAGGAATTTTAAGCATAAAAAATTCTGTGTTAAAAGAAGGGAGTTAAAATACTCTAGTGTTCATGTTCCATATTGAGTATCTCTTCTACTCCAGCATCTGAAAGGTGTTCCATCTCTAAAACTTCACCAGATACTCTTAAAGGGATTCCTGCAAGTTCATGGTTCGCATTCAGTGTTGCATATTCATCATCTATACTTTCAACAACGAAAACGACTGATTCATCTTCACCTTCAAGCTCCATTCCAACAGCAATCTCTTCTGGAAGATCCGTTAGTAACTCTTTTACCATTAAAGATTCGTTAAACTCACCAAAAGCGTCTGCAGGAGCGAGTAAAAGGTCAAAAGTATCACCAACTTTTTTCCCCTCTAATTCATCTTCCAGTTTTTGAAATATCTGATTATAACCACCGTGAAGGTACATCACCTCATCACTCTCATCCAAGATGTTACCCTTCTCATCTGCTAACTTCAAAGAGATAGATACAAGTGTATTTTTTGTAATTTTTTCCATATTCACTTCTTTATTTTTAATTTTCTTGATATTCTTGAAAGTTTACCACAAAGAAGTTTCATACCACTCTTTGCGCTTAATAGATCCTGCTTATTTGTCTAATTCATAAAAATCATAGTATTATTCCTTAGAAAATATATAGGAGGTTGATGTGGTAGAGTTTAAAACCTTTCAAACTACCGGACATGATGATTTTGAGCTAAATATAAAAAGAGAGAGTAAGCTCACGTATCATATCTCGTATAGAACAGACAACAAACATAACGGCATCATATTTGTCATTCCCGGATTTGGTGAAGATGCGAGCGTAGAGTATCAGAAAAATCTCTTAACACATATTGCGCAGGAGTATGGGCTACTTGCAGTTTTTGTAGAGTATCATGCTATCTTTTCAAGACCTTCTAACGGTGCTATTATCAGTTTTGATGAAAGAGACGGAGCAAGACTCATAGATCTCATTCAAAAATACAATGTCATCTTAGATGAAAACGATTTAAGTGTTAAGTCTATTCTTCTAGCATTAAATCGTTCGCTTCCCAAGGATAATGAAGAGATTATCAGCGCTACTCTTTATCCTGCTAAGAATGAATACCAGAACTTCGGTATCTTACAAGCTATAGACATCCTGAGTGTTTTATATGATTTAAAATCTTTAGGCTACGGCGAACTTATCGAAAAAGCACCGATCATTGCTATGGGTAGCTCACATGGAGGATATATAGCAAACTTGTTAGCTAAACTAGCTCCAAACACGTTTGATTTTATCATAGACAACTCTTGCTACGTAAAACCTCCTCTAAAGTATATTGTAGGCAAAGAACACGACATTACCAGATCTGAACTAAAGACTAAATATCCAAATTTCACATTATCGTCATATACATTCACTCATTGGACGAAAGATCCTCAATCTAAAAACCATTTTTCAGATTCTGCCTATGAGATAAGGGACTTAACAAACCCTTCACATCTGGATACTATGTTAAATAAATACAAATCAAAAACATCATATTTTTCGTATCATTCAAAATATGATCAATATATAGCACCTTATGATGATAAGTTAGAATATGTCAATCATCTTAAAGAGCATGATCGCCCTTACACATTTATGACAATTGAGAGTGAAGATCAAGTCGACGGTAAACTTATTAAAAACCTCGATCACGCAATGGGTGCATCCAATAAAGAGATCTTGAAAAACACTTTGCCTTCTATACTAAAAGAGGGAATAAATTCTGGTAAAACCGATCTATGTAACCAGTCGGTGATCTCTTACACAACATCAGAGAATAACACCTATGAATTTAAATTTAATGAAGATAATATAAGCGCAAGGATTACACCTGCTTCTTAATTTTTACACCCTTTTGAGATCAACACAGCGAGCTCGTTGACATAACTCGATAAAGAGTCCCATCGATCATCGGTAATTCCATGATCTGTTGCATAAACATACTCAAAATTATGTTCAAGAGCATAGCTACACACTTTTTGTACCATATTCTCTTGATCTGAGCTATAAAGCAATAGTGCTTTTTTTGTATATTCAGTGGGTTGGTGGAGATTTGTTGTTTCTACAACCTTTGTATATGTAGTTTCACGTATAACAACCACAGATGCGATATCTCCTTCCATATACACACTGTCTACACTTGTTCCCGGATTTAAAATATTAAATTTCATCCCTTTACTCTGGGCGTATTGTGTAATATTTTTATAATATTCAAAATCTTTTTCATCGTTTGAAGCCTCATCGAAAAAGAACCCTTTTAGACCATAGGGCTTGTAAAACTCTACCCATGCATCTATATTTTGTTTTACCTCATCTATAGGGCGCTGGGAATACTGCGTATACACATAGCCGACTATATCTATCCCTGCATTGTGCAAAGATTCAATCCCATTTATATAACTTGTACTAGGTTGTGTAAAATCTCCGTTAGATTGGTTTACTATGGCTACTATTTCAAGATTGTTCGTATTGTTTTTCAGTGCTATTAAACGTTCCCAACTATCGTTGGATGAGGGGTAAGAGTATAACGGAACCAACATCTTTTTGACACTAACTTCCATTGTACTCTCCTCTTTACAGCTGCTTAATACTAAACTCATTACAAAAGCAAGAACAAATATCTTCAATCTATGCATGATAAACCCTTTTCATCTTGCTACACTTATTTATAAAGTGCAATATCTTCTCTTTTCGGATATACAAAATCTATAAGCTCACAATTGTTCTTTGCAAGCCTGTCTTCATTGCACTTCAAAACAACATACGCCGATGTAGGGATATTACTTATGTATTGATCGCTGATATGGTTGCTAAGTTCGGTAAGTTCGGGATTATGTGAGACAATAGCGATCGAATCATACTGTTTGAGTTGTTTGTTGATAAAGGCTAAAAGTTTCTCGCTCGAAGTTGCATAGAGTTCATCATAAAAATCCACTTCGGTTTGTAACTTTTCATTAAAGATTTCAGCCGTTTTTTTAGCTCTTTTAGCGGAACTTGCAAATATTTTCTCGATCGCTATACCTTGTTTTTTGAGATGGCATGCCATTACGGGAGCATCCCGTTTTCCCCTCTTGTTAAGCGGTCTGTCAAAATCAGCCAATAACAGGTCTTTCCAACTTGACTTTGCATGTCGGATCAAAATAACTGTTTTCATGGCTATCTACCTTTGTATAACTTGTACCTGCATTACAAGTTTATCCATCCCGTAGGGGTCAACGACGTTAAAGTAGATATTGCCATTGTTGAGTATAGCCGTACCGACCCCCTCCTCTATGGTCTCTTCTCCATTATAGTAATCTTTATTTTTATACCTTATCTCATACTGCTGTCCATCGACAATATTTAGGTTATGCAGCTCTGCTTGTGTATTTGGTGTAAAAGCCATTATACTATTCTCCTTAGTTTATAGATTTTCTAATTATCAATTTCATCAAGTCCGGAAGGAAACTCTATGCTGAACTTTGCTCCACGCTGAGTATTTGTCACATACAGCTTTCCGTTACAATGCTCTTCAACAATCGTCTTGGACATATAGAGACCTAGTCCCGTACCGTTATTATCCTGCTTTGTACTAAAATAAGGCTCAAATATATTTTTGATTATTTTCTCGGGAATGCCACCTGCATTGTCTTCGATACTTATTATCACGTTATCTTCAAACATATGCCAAGATATCCATATTTTAAAATTTTTATCTTTTTTCTCAGACAAAGCATCCTCTGCATTTTTAAGAATGTTTAATATCACCTGTTTAATCTCATTGACATAGGTATATATACTAATATTTTCCTCACTGTCATATATCACCTCTATCTCTTTTGATTCAAAAGAGGAACCGATAATTTGAAGCGTTTCATCAACAACCTGATATGCTGTTGCTAACTGCTTCTTCTTTTTGTCCTTAAAAAAATCTCTAAAATCATCGATCGTAGTGGAGAGATGTTGTGATAAATTATCTATAGATTCAAGCTGCTCGGCAAAAAATTTCTTCTCGTAATTATCCATAGCTACATCTATAGACATAGTTCCTGCAATGGTTGAGATCGACGATAAAGGTTGACGCCATTGATGTGCGATCATACTTATCATCTCACCCATTTGAGCCATTCTGGACTGATGCAGCATATATGATGTTTGTTCTTTCGTTCTTTGAGTTTGAGCTTTCAAGTTTTTTAAACTCTTAAAAAGTGCCAAAATAATCAATAATAATAAGAAGTTTGCTATCAATCCCACTAATGTTATAACCAGAGGATATGGACTTGTTGTGGCATCATCAAACTCTTTTGTACTGACAAAATACACATTCCAGGTCAGGTTGTTTACTTGAAACTTTTTTACCACACTATGTTGTGCTTTTTCGGCATACGGAGTAAATGAATCAAATAACAGATGTTCGTCCGATATATCATCACTGTCATAAATCTTGATCTCTAAAGCAGATCTATGCATATCTAACGTACTTATGAGATCATTCATACGAAAAGGGCTGTAAACAAAACCTTTAAGCAGCTTTCTTCGCTCCTCAATATTACCCGGCTTACTCCCTTTTTTATAAAGAGGCAAATACATAAGCATACCTGCTTGTACATCGGTGTCTATCTCTTGAACCAATGTTACTTTTTTGCTAATTGCAGGCAATCCTGTATCTCTTGCTATCTCCATCGCCGCTCTTCTAGTCGGTTCTGAAAACATATCGTACCCTATAGCCTCTTGGTTTCTTTTATCTAAAGGTTCAAGATACAAAATAGCACTATAAAGATCTCTCTGCCCTTTTGGTTTTAGTGAGAATGATTGAAATCCATCCTTTTGCATCTTTTTTTCTATAGGTAATACTTCATCCGGTTTAAGCATCACGGCATAACCGATACCCTGCATCCCGTAATTACGTTTTTTTATCGCCAATGCATCTATAAAGTCATGCCACTCTTTGGCAGATACCTTATTACTTCCCTGAAAAAAACCTATTCCGCTGTGAAGTATATTTTCATAAAGGTAGATCTTGTCTTGTAAATGTTCCAAACTCTCTGCTATTCTCCTCTCAAACCTCTCTTCTGCAAGAGTGTCATAATAGCTTTTTGAATAGAGCCATATCACTACAGAGAGTGCTAAAGAGAGTAAAAATACAAGGAAAACACTTAAACCGCTATATGTAATATATCTGTTTAGAAGTTTAAACAGAAACTTTATACATTGAAACATAGAAATCACCTTGAATATTAACTACAAAGATTCTAACATAATAATGCACAATACTGAAAATATAAAAAATATTTATAATAAAAAACTCATTTAAGAATTCTATGAAGATAAAAAAAGTATGATTATCCCATGAAAGAAGAACTTTTAGCAATTAAAAAACTGGCCGGTGATATAAGTTTACTTTATGTTGAGGACAATGCAGGTCTTCGTCATAATATGGAAAAACTGCTTGGAAGAGTTTTTGACAACATCATATTAGCCGAAGATGGCGAAGAGGGTTATAAAAAATTTTTGGAATATCAACCTAAAATTCTTATAACAGATATTAATATGCCTAAGATGAACGGCTTTAAGCTTATAAAAAAAGTGATGTCGGCTGATCCTGATTGCAAAGTTATTATCTTATCAGCCTACGATGAGAAAGAGTATCTTCACTTAGCTATCAATCTCAGGGTATTTCGTTACCTGCAAAAACCCGCAAAAGTTCCCGAACTGCTAAACGGTATATACTCTTCACTCAAAGCTATTCACGATACAGAAAACAGATGTCTTTTTGCCAACCAGCTTAGTACCATTTTAAACTACCAAAACAACATAGTTTTAATGATGCACGAAGCAGAATTTATACTTTGTAACCAGCGTTTTTCTGAATTTTTCGGTGTTGAGGATCTTGAAGATTTTGAAAAAAAATATCCGGATATAACTGATCTTTTCCAAGAGCATAAAGAGTTTTTATATTCCACTCCGACAGAAAAATGGTACGATGTAGTTAAAGAAAATCCGGGAAAACTTTTTCACACAAAAATAAAAAACCATGAAAATGAAAACCGACATCTCATACTCAAAGCAAGAGCAATACCTGAAAAGGAGGGGCATTTTGTTCTCTCTTTTGATGATGTAACCGAGCTGAATCTCATGTCTCTTTTTGACAGTGATGCAGTGAGAAAAGATAACATTGCAAAAGATACGGAATCTATTTTATCTTTAATGCGTGTCGTTCAAAACAACTCTTCAGAACTTAAAATTCACAATTTTTACAAAGGTCTGACTATTGTCAACTCTGCAGTAATATCCAAAATAACAGACGATGAAGTGGTACTTAAAATGCCCTATCCACAACTTAAAATCATACAATTATCAAAATATCTGACTATATCTTCTGAGGTGTTTCCAAAAAGTGTCATATGCCGTGATATTAAGCAGGTTGATATGGACAGCCAATCTGTCACTATAGGGAAGATGAGTTTTGCGCTTCAAGAAGTAGCAGATAGACAATATATCCGTCTAGAGCCTGAAGAGAACCATAGCTGTACGCTCTTTTATAAAAACATCAAATTTGAAGGAAAAACCAGGATTGTAGATATTTCGGAAGTCTCCGTAAAAATTGCGATCGATGCTCTACCTGCTGGTCTTATAGTGGGAACAGATCTTAAACTCTCGTTTAACCTCAATCTTAACGGCAGACTCATCTCCATAACAACAGATTCAAATGTTTACAGAATTGATGAAAATGGGAAAAACTATTATCTTATAACAATGTATGAGCTCACTAAGCACAATCTCCATCAACTCAAAGACTATCTTGCCAGCAGGCAAATGGCTCTTATACGTGAGTTTAAACACTTAGGCGTATAGTATGTGTCGTATTTGGTAAAAGCTCGCGCTTATCCTCATACGCATTTGCACTCTCTATACACACAAACTCTTTATAGGCATCCGGTTTCATACCGCTCATTCGTGCAGATTTATCGATCCACGGATTCCAGACAACGACACTTTTAGAACCGCTGTTTTTAAGCTCTATATCGCGGTTGGCATCTTTTAAAACGATTGCATCTTCAACACCCTGATAGACGCGATCCACCTCTTGAGAAAATCCTATCTCACCCTCTTGTGTATGATGTTGCAGAGTAAGAGCATCAAGATAGTTTTTACCCTCTAAGCCCGTTATCCTCACATCTTCGATCGCCGATACATTAAAATATGTATGAAGCGCTTGAGTGATTGTAAAAGGAACATTGTCACGGTTTGTAGTTTTTAACTCCATCTCAAGTGTCTTTCCAATTCTAATCGTAAGCTCTACTAAAAATTTATAATCCCATAACTCTCTACTCTCTTTTGAATCTTCCAAAGAGAATCTAAGCTGTGTAGTATCTTCATCAAGCTCTTGAATCTCATCTAGTTGCCACATTGCAGTTCTGGCAAATCCGTGCTGCGGGAGTTCTGGATTGTTATTTCCAAATGAGGGCCAGCAGATCGGTACCCCTCCACGAATAGCAGTTCCCAACTCAAACTTGCTTGCATCACTCAGCCACAGTAAAGGTATCTCACCGCTGCGCTCATAGTGAAAAAGATGCGCACCCTGCAAAGCTATCTTGGCACTTGCAGCTTTGTTGCTTATCTCAACATATTCAAACCCGTTTGAAAGCTTATTTACCATCTTTTAAAACTCCACCATCTTAAAAACTTCGTACGCTACCTCTTCGTAAGGGTGTACCTCTTTGAGAGTTTTTACAGCTTCTTTGATCAGCTCATCTTTGCAGATCATCTCCACTTTATACTCAGGCAGTACTTCTAGTTTATCAAGCTCACCTATGGCAGGATTTGCCTTGTCTATCGGTTTAAACTGTCCCTGTCCCAAACTCTCCCAAGAACAACACTCATAGTTCTCGTATCTTCCGACACCGAGAGCAAAAAGAGCCTCTTTTACCCTCTCTTTATCAGCTTCTGGGACGAAAAAGTTAAGCTTGTACATTATTTTTTCTTGTTTAGTCTTGCTTTATAAGCAGCAGGTGAAGCGTATTTTCCTGTTTTATCGTTTGGACCTGAATCTTTTTCATCTACTGCTTTTAGTTTAGGTTGGTACTGTGTCGGTCTTGTTTTTGTCACCGTACCGTCTAGCTCTATCTTCTCGATTAGCCCCGCTTTTAAACTGTTTAGTATTGTCATAACGATTTCAACATTTTGTTCATCTACGCTCAGTTTTATCTCTTTCATTCTCTGCTAACTCTCCGTTTGAGATTTTCAATATAGTATTTTACCATCTCTTAGCGGCATAATACTTGCAACTCCGTAAAATAAAAAGAGAATGCAATGAAAGACGAGCTACATATAAACATACCCCTTATGGATGAAAAACACGATGAGTTTTTACAAATACTTTCTCTTATAAAGTCTTGTACATCAAAGCAGTTCCTACCTTTGTTTGCAGAGCTTATAGAACATACCAGGGAGCATTTTAGTTTTGAAGAGAAACTGATGGACAAGTATGAATTTTACGCAAAGACGGAGCACAAAGAGGAGCATAAAAACCTGCTCAGCGAGATGGAGTACTTTTATGCACAGGCGCAAAAAATGCCTATGTTTGGGAAAGCTTACATCAATGACTACGCCTACGACAAATTTAAGCGCCACGTCATAAATATCGATTCTCAATTTGCAATGTTTTTAAAAGAGCAAAATATAGAGTTATAACAACTGTCTTTTTATAAACTCCATATAGTGCCCCTCCTCCTCTTCAAGTGCCTCGTGAGTCCCCTGCTGTACGATTTTTCCATTTTCAAGGACATAGATCATATCGGCATTTTTAACGGTGCTTAGACGATGGGCGATCGTAATCACCGTTTTATCTTTTAAAAGAGGTGTAAGTGTCGCATAGAGTTTTGCTTCTGTGTGTACATCGAGTGCAGAGGTGGATTCATCGAAGATCACCACACTCGGATCGGCTATGATCATACGGGCAATGCTTAGACGCTGACGCTGTCCACCTGAGAGACGGATACCGTGATGCCCTACAATAGTTTCCAGCCCCTTTGGCATCCCTTTTAACATCTCGCTTAATTGTGCGATCTCAAGGGCTTTAAATATTTGCTCATCACTAATACTCTCATCCCCCATCGTAATATTAAAACGTAAGCTGGCATTAAAAAGTATAGGCATCTGCAACACTAAAAATATCTTCTCTCGAAGTGAGTGCTTGTCAATATCTTCGATCTCTATGCCGTTACACTGATAACTGCCGCTCTCTTTTTCGTAAAAACCGGAGATGATCTGTGCAAGCGTTGTTTTTCCGCTGCCGCTTGCACCAATAAGGGCTACTTTTGCACCGCTTGGGATCTCTAAAGAGATATCTTCAAGCACCCTTTTCTCTTTATTGTAAGAGAAATTCACATGGGAGAGTTTTAGAGCAATTTTCTGTGTGTTTAGTTGCTCTGCTCCGCTAGCTTCCGTTTTTAAACCAAGGACACGGTTGAGTCGTTTGATAGCCGCAGTTGCCGAAGAGTATGAGTACTGCATAGAAAGGATATCCTGCACCGGTGTCATAATAAACCAGATGTAGCCAAACATCGCAAACATCATCCCGATGCTCAGATCACTATACGCCACGAGTAAAAGTCCGCTTGCCCGCAAAAGCTCAAAAAAGATAAGAAAAATAGTATAGGAGAGTTTCTCAAAAGCTACACTTTTATAGCCGTACTCGTTGGAAGTTTTCTGAATATCCTCCGCTTGTGTTATAGCTTTTGAAAAAAAGTAGTTCTCTTTGTTACTCGCTTTGATCTGTCCAAACAGCTCTAAAGACTCCCCGATATCCTCCTGAAAACGCTCAATAGATTCGTTCTCCTCTTTTTTGAGCACACCCACACGTTTGACCATCTTTTTGGAGATAAACATAATCAAGGGCTGAATCAAGAGTATCAAAAGTCCAAGAACAGGATCGATCGCTATCATCACAATCCCCACCGCTATCATTGTCAAAACCGAAGCGACAAAACGGCTGGCACTTGTCATAATGAAACTATCTAACGTATTTACATCGGTGATGAGATTTGCGGTAATAGCGCCGCTTCCAATCGTTTCGTACTCGTTCATAGAGGTGATTTTTAGATGCTCGATCACCTTTTTTCGCACTTCAAACGTGACATATTTTGCAATCTTGGTAAAGATTTTTGTGATCACAACCGTAAAGATGAAATAGATAAAGCGTAAAAATACCACCGCAAAAGTTACAAGTGCTATGTAATAAAAAGCATTTCCACTTCCAAAAAGCTGATCGATTGTCGAAACTATCTGAGCCGGTTTATCCAAGAGCACCTCATCGACCATAACAGGGAGCATCAAAGGGATAGGGACACTTATAAGTATCGTTATAAAAGTGATTATCTGTCCCCAGACAAGGGCTCTTTTTTTCTGTAAAACCAGTTTAAAAAGATACTTTAAAGAGATTGGTTCTTTCTCCATATTATTCATGCCTTAGTGCATCTATAGGATTCATTTTTGCCGCTTTTTTTGCAGGGAAATATCCAAAGAAAATCCCTACAAACATAGAGAATATAAAAGCTACCACTATCACCGTCGTATTGATAATAAACGGTATATCAAAGTAGTTTGTAGCCCCAAATGCGATCGCTAAACCTATAATAATCCCTATTATTCCACCCAGAGATGAAAGTACGATCGACTCTACCAAGAACTGCAATAACACTTCTCTCTCCATCGCACCTATGGCCAGACGAATACCAATCTCGCGGGTACGCTCGGTAACGGAAACCAGCATAATATTCATAATCCCGATACCACCTACAAGTAAACTAATAGCAGCGACCGAGCCAAGCAGGTAGGTTAACATTTTCGTCGTAGATGTCATGGTCTGTATGATATCACGCATATCATGTACATGAAAATCATCATCCATCCCTTTACGGATACGTCTGATCTCACGCGTAATGAGTGTGACCTCTTTTTTTGCTTCTTCTATATTTGCATCTTTTTTAAATGAAAGTAAAATTGCACTGATATCTCTGCTCCCGCTTATACGGCGCTGAAACATCCTGATCGGAACTGCTATAAAATCGTCTTGATCCATCCCCCGCATACCCGCAGCCCCTTTAGACTCCAAGGTACCTATCACCTGACATGAAAATTTTTCCAAACGTATATTTTTATTGATCGGGTTTTGTTGTCCAAACAACTCCTCTTGAACCGTATGTCCTATTACACACACGGCTTTTCCGCTGCTTAGCTCCTGCTCTGTAAATGTTCTTCCTTTATCTATGGTCCAGTCACGAATGGTAAAATAGTCGTTGTTTGTACCGTATACCGCCGTCGTATGGTTTTCATTTCCGTAAACGGCTGTTAAACTTGCGGCAGTTGAAGGAGCAACCGCACTGATGTAGGTTGTCTCCCTTTGGAGCACAGCAATATCATCTATATTAAAAGGTTTTGTAGTAATCCCTGCAGATGCCGGACCTCTTCGTTCAGCTCCCGGAGTCAATGTCAACATATTGCTTCCGAGTTTAGAGATGTTTTGCGTAATATGTGCAGTTGTCCCATCCCCTAAAATCACCATGGCAATAACCGAAGCAACACCGATCACGATTCCAAGCACCGTTAAGAATGAGCGCAGTAAATTTCTTCTGATCTCTTTTATGGCAAGCAATAAGGCATTAATGAACATCTCTACCCTTTCCGTTTAACTCTATGTTTTCGATCAAACCATCTTTAAAATGGATAATTCTCTGTGCAAAACTTGCCATATCCTCTTCATGCGTAACCATGATAACGGTAATCCCCTGCTCTTTATTAAACTTTTGCAGCAGCTCCATTATCTCTATACTTCTTGCCGTATCCAAGTTCCCCGTCGGCTCATCGGCTAAAAGTATTTTAGGGTTTGTCACTATCGCTCTTGCAATCGCTACACGTTGCTGCTGTCCACCTGAGAGCTCTCCTGGAGTATGATCCCATACCTGCGCTATGCCCACTTTTTCCAACGCCTCTAAAGCCATCTTTTTACGCTCTTGGGGTTTGATCCCTTTATAGATCAGAGGGAGTTCAACATTTTCCAGAGCTGTCGTTTTTGCCAAAAGATTAAACCCTTGAAAAACAAATCCCAGATAATAGCGTCTTAAAAGAGCGAGCTGGTCTTTATCTAAACTTCCGACATCGGCACCCTCAAACAGATACTCTCCGCTGCTTGGAACATCTAAAGAACCTATAATGTTCATCATAGTCGATTTTCCCGAACCGCTCGGTCCCATGATGGCTACAAACTCCCCTTTCTCAATCGCTAAGTCAATCCCTTTGAGTGCATATGCAGTAGCTTCTCCGCTACCGTACACTTTTTTAACTTTTCTAAACTCAATCAATGGGGAATTTTTTTTCTCGGACATAACTATTTACTACCTATGATCACTTGTGTATCTTTTGCCAATCCGCTTTTAACAATTGTATAGACACCGTCACTTTCCCCTAACACTACATCTTGTGCTTTAGGTTTACCGTTTTCTAAACTCCAAACTCTCTCCCCCTGAGTATTTTCCATAGTTTCCGATTTTGGAGCATATCTTAGTGCCGCATTAGGGATAGTAAGTACCTGTTTAAACTCCTGCGTTTTTATCTGTGCAGTTGCCGTCATCCCCGGTCGTAAAAGCAGATTGTCATTATTTACCGCCACAATCGCATTGTACGTTACAACCCCGTCAACTATCTCCGAGTTAAACTGCACTTTGGTGATCGTTCCGCTAAAAGTTTTTTTCGGGTAGGCATCAACGCTAAACGTCACGCTCTGCCCTTTTTGTACCTGGCCGATATCTGCTTCATCGACACTTACAGAAAGCTCCATCTTTGCCAGATTTTCTGCGATCGTAAAAAGTACCGGAACCTGCATAGAGGCAACAACGCTTTGTCCAACATCTATGCTGCGATCCAAGATAATCCCCTCAAGCGGCGAGTGTACAACCGCTTTACGCAGATCATCCTCATTAGACTGCAGGTTTGCTTCAGCTTGTAATACCAGCGCTTTTTTCCCGGTATAACTTGCACTTGCAAGATCATAGGTAGTTTTTGTCGCATCCATCTCTTTGCTTGAAGGGTAGTTACCGCCCGTTGATTTAAATAATGATTGTGCACGCTCATACTCCACTTTTGCATTATGAAGTGAAACTTTTGTGTTTTCAAGATCTGCTTTTGCAACAGCTAATGCCGCTTTTGAGTTTCTCACCTTTGATTCTAGTTTAGTAGTATCGATTTTGGCTAGAACCTCCCCTTTTTTTACATGATCGTTAAAGTCAACATACACTTCTGTAATCGTTCCTGAAACCTCAATACCCACATCAACGGTATTTGTAGGTTCCAAGTTCCCTGTTGCCGAAACGGTAATCACAATATCTCTAGATTTTGCTGCTTCTGTTTTATACTCGACCCGTTTTTTTTCAGGCATAAATTTCATCCCCGCAACAGCCCCGATAACAACTATTAGACCTAACCATATAAGCCAGCGTTTCCATTGCGATTTTTTTGTTTTATGCACACCTATAGTCTCTTCTAATGACTGCTCTTTCATAATTGTTCCTTTGTATCTCTTAGTGCAAAATGTAATGTAGCAAGGGAGAGTTGTATATTTATTTTGTTTATCTCTATCTCCAGTTTTGCAGAGTTGATAGAGTTTTCTAAAATCTGCACGTCGTATCCTGTTTTATACCCTGTTTCAAAAGCTTTTTGCGTGATCTTTTTCAACTTCGTATAGAGTTCTAAGTTCTCTTGTAAAATTTTGTTTACATCTTGATAGCGCTTGATGCTTAGAAGTGTTTTTTTATACTCCAGAAGCTCTTCTCTTTGGGTATCGTTTGTTTGTGCTTTTTGCTCTAAAAAAGAAGCATACATCTCCTCTTTTGCTGCAAAAGTGT